>CAZSTC010000087.1:0-8910 GCA_964609795.1 uncultured Verrucomicrobiota bacterium | reverse complement strand
TGAGAGTCGCTATCGAGTTCGTCGGTAACTACGCCTCTTGGGACTTTCACCCAAGTCCTATGATATGCCTTCATACCAAAAAAAAGCGGGCTAATGCCCGCTTTCTGTTTTATATGTATTAGAAACTTACTCTTGCGAAATAGCCTCCATTGGACATTCACTCACGCAAGCGCCGCAATCAATGCAGGTATCCGCATCAACCACAGCTTTATCTTTTTCCATTTTAATGGACTCAACCGGGCACGCTGGAACGCACGTTCCGCAACCCGAACATTTCTCCGGATCAACTTTTGCAGGCATAATTAAATCATCATTTCTACTGTTTCAATCGAATCTGATCGACTTCGGGATCTCTCCCGAAAGAAGCGATGATATCTCAAACAGGGAAAAAGTTAAGTAAAAACTCGAGGGTACCTTCCCCTTTTCGGTGCGCTCTATTTTTTAGGCAATACGGTTCCTCTCACCGGATCGGACAAAATACTGGTCTTTCACCCTGGCTTTCATTAACATAAACGCGCATCAGGACTCCTCCGGATGCACCTTTTTTTATAAGCTTTGCCCTATGATCGTATCCTTGAAAGGCATTTTAATGGAGTCGCATCCCACGCTGGCGGTAGTCGATGTCCACGGTGTCGGCTATGAAGTGCTCATGCCCCTTTCTTCCACGACGCAGTTGCCCGCCATCGGCCAGGAGGTGAAAATCCAAACCCATCTGGTCGTCCGGGAAGATGCCCAGACACTCTATGGCTTCATGAGTACCGCTGAGAAGGAGCTCTTCCGCATCCTGATCAACTCGGTCAGCGGCATCGGCCCGAAAATTGCCCTCAATATCCTCAGCGGCATGACCGTGGAGCGCTTCCGCCTGGCCGTCAGCTCCGGCGACGTCAAAGCTCTTTCCCAGGTCAGCGGCATCGGCAAAAAAACGGCCGAGCGCATCGTCGTCGAGCTCAAGGATAAGGTCGGCCTGACCTTCTCCGGCACACTCCCTTCGGCCGGCGGCTCCGGTGCGTATTCCCTTTCACCTTTGGATAAATCCCTGGCCGATGCGGTCTCTGCCCTGATGACCCTGGGCTTCAAACAGGCTGAGGCGCTCACGGCCGCCAAGGCAGCCCAGGCCATGCTGGGCCCCGAGGCCGGTGTTGAAGAACTCATCCGGGCCAGTTTGAAAAAATAAGTACTTTGGAGGCACCCCTTAAAATAATGAGTATCGAGTCACCCACCGCGCCCGCTGCACCCCGCATCGTCAAACCCCAGAAAGCACGCTGGCACGGCAGGCTCATGGCCTGGCTTGTCTTCGGCGTCACACGCCTCTTCACCGCATCCATCCGCTTCCGCATCCACCCGGTCCACAACCACGTGGAGGGATTCGGAACCCCTTCTAAGCCGCAAAACGTGATTTTCTGCATCTGGCATAACCGCCTCTTTCTCTCCCTGGCCTGCTATTTCATCTACGTGGTCAAAACGCAGCCCAAGCGCAAAATGGCCGCACTGGTCAGTGCCAGCCGCGATGGCGGAATGCTCACCCGTGTCCTTGAGCTTTACAGCATTGTCCCGATACGCGGCTCCAGCAGCCGCCGCGGAGCTCAGGCCCTGGTCGAGCTCAATTCCAGCGCCGAGAAAGGTCTGGATCTCTCGATCACGCCCGATGGTCCCCGCGGACCCCGCTATCGGATTCACCCGGGCGTCATCACCCTGGCCCAGCTCACCGGCCTGCCGATTCTCCCCATTACTTACCACCTCTCCCGAAAGATTACCCTGAATAGCTGGGACCGCTTTCAAATTCCCCTGCCCTTTTGCAAATGCACCGTCTCAGTCGGCGAACCGGTCTATGTTCCCAGAGAGCTCACCCCCGAAGAGCGCGAGACCTGGCGTCAGAAACTCAACCAAACCATGCTCGACCAAACAGAAGATTAACCCAATCCACTTTTAATACAGGAGATCATTATGAAAATCACAAAAGCTGTCATCCCTGCTGCAGGCTTCGGTACCCGCTTCCTGCCCGCCTCCAAAGCTCAACCCAAGGAGATGCTCCCCATCGTCGATACCCCCACCATTCAATACGTGGTTGAAGAGGTGGAAAAAGCCGGCATCTCCGATATCCTCATGATTATCGGTAAAGCCAAGCGCGCCATCGAAGAGCATTTCGACCGCAACTTCGAGCTCGAGGCCGAACTGGCTGAGAAAGGCCGTGACCAGGAGCTGAGCTATATCCGCCGCATTTCAGAAATCGCCAATATCTTTTTCGTCTACCAGAAGGAATTGAACGGCCTGGGCGACGCCGTCAACTATGCCCGCAGCCATGTCGGCCAGGAGCCCTTCGTTGTCCTCCTGGGCGATACCATTATCGACACCGATAACGGCGAGAGCATCACCGCAGAAATGATCCGCGTCTATGAACAGTACCAGGCGCCGGTCGTCCTGCTCGAAGAGGTCGACCCTAAAAAAGTCAGCCGCTACGGCATCGTCGGCGGCACCATGATCGACTCCCAGATTGTCGAAATCAATCAGCTGGTGGAAAAACCGGCCGTCGATCAGGCGCCCTCCAATCTGGCCGTCGCAGGCCGCTACATCCTGACCCCTGATATCTTCGAGTGCATCGACCAGACACCCCGCGGCAAAAATGACGAAATCCAGCTCACCGACGCCATGCAACTGCTCCTCAAGCGCCGCCGCTTCTACGGTCTCAAGCTCAAAGGCGTCCGCCACGATATCGGCAATAAACTCGACTACGTCAAAACCAATATCCTCTACGCCATGAAACGCAAAGATATGGGCGAAGCCATCAAGAAATTCATCAAGGAGATTGCCGCCAAACTGGACCAATAAACCACTTTTCCTGCTATTTTCTGGAAAAAACTCTGGACAATCTGCCGGAATTAGGACAGGCTATCGATTGACTTTAAGTCCAAACACGAAAATATTATGGATATTACCTTTAACTGTCCCCTCTGTGAGCAGGAGTTGGTGGTGGATTCTTCCTACGCCGGAGAAACGATCGAATGTCCTGAGTGTGCCGCGGAAATCGTCGTCCCTGCAACCGAAACCCAGGAAGCAGACACGGATGAGGATCAGGAAAACGAGGAGCAGGGTGAGCAAGATAATGAGGCCCAGTCAGCCCCGGCTCCCACTGAGTCTCAGAAAATGAAACTCCCCGGCAGTGGTACGGTGATCAATGCCATGGCCAGCTCCGCCGCGGCACGTGAACATAAAACCTTCACCGTGCCCGTTCACGAAGCCGGAGAGGCCGCGGAAAAATTGATCCAGAAGCCGAACGCTCCGCTGGAGGTCAGCGCCAAGAAATGGGAGAAAGGCGTGGCCGTGAAAACCATCCGCCGCATTGACTGTATGGAGGTCGGTAAGGACCACTTTGATGATAAGGTGACCGAGTTCATCAACACCGTCGGCTATGACCGAGTCGTGGAAGTCCAGAGCATTGTCTATACTTATCAGGATTTGGCCACCAAAGCCCTCATGACCGATTTCGGTGTAATGATCCTCTATCGCATCCCGGAGAATTAGAAAGTCTTTTCTCCCGGCTCGCAACTCACGCCGGCCCCGGTTCGCGGCCCGTGAGAACGGGAGTCATTTTTAAAAATATCCACAGTTTTCTCTCCTTAAACAGGGAGAAAACTTTTTTTGTTTATGGATTCACGCTGTTCGTGCTGCTCTGGCTGTCCACCGGGCCGGGGGTAGTCGAAGGAGTCGGAGTCTCCACTTTTCTGGGCGGCAGGTTCAAACGCTGCCTCAATGCATCCGCCATCAAAGGATCACGCTCGTCGGCCAAAGCCAGGAATTGGCTCAGCGCCTCTGTCCTCATGCTCTGGAAAGGCGGCAAGCCCACACGGTCCTTCATGGCCTGATCTCCTTTTTGCATCTCCGCATCGTACTTCTGCCAGACCCTGAGCGCGATTGCGGCATAACCGGTCGCTTCTTCCTCTTCATCCAGTGCCAGTGTATGGAAAGATTGGAAGAGCAATCCCTCCACAATCCCGCGAACACGGTCCGGAGAGTTATCCCTCACATCCTCTTCCACACGCTCGACCACGAACTCATCGAGTGCAATCTTGTCAGGCGTCGCGGTCGGGTCCCCTGTCAGAAGACTCTGCCCCGGATATCGCCGGGCAAACTCTTTGAAATACTTGGCCGACTCCCCGATTCGGTTATAGGTATAGAGAAAATAAATCGCGTCTTTGAGGAAATTTTTATGCGCCTTCAGGATGTGGTCCCGGTATTCGGGGTCCGCATTCGCAAACTCCAGGTAAGCCCGGTCCGTATTCGGGATCGCATCCAGATTCGGACGATACTCGAAACCCTGGCTGAATTGATTCTCGACCAAACGCCCGCGGTGGAAGTTGAGCAACATCGGCTGATAAATCTGCCGGCGCAGCGACATCAAGTCATATTTCTTAGTCCCCGTACACTTCTCCAGGCCCATCATCGCCCAGTAAATAGAGTGCGCATCAGGCAACCGCCACTCAAAAGGCCCGTACGTATCATCCACCTTTTTCATGAACGCCGGGTCCATCTTGAACTCCTCTTTGAGTCTGCGAACCTTCTCCTTATCCTCTTCGGTCGTCGGGTTCAGGAGCTTTTCCCAGTCGACTTGTTTCCCAAGGATCGATTCCATTTCGCCGGCCCAGTAGGATTTATAAAACACATGGCAGTCATCCAGATAGTACCCGATCTTGTTCTGGAAAAACCACGCCAGCTCCCGGTACAACTCAGGCCGATGCGGATTATATTTCAGCCCCTCATCACGCAGCATCTTCACCCCAGAGTAAACCCAGTGCCAGCGCTGCAGCGGGTCGCTGAACTTAATCGAGATATTATAGGCCAGGTTCCACGCCTGCCACTGCCATACCGGCGCAAATGTCGGCTCCAGCTTCGTAATCCAGTCCGCCAACTGTATCGTCTCAAAATAACGATTCTGGTCTCCGAGGTCTGTCATGCGCGTCCAGAGAACATTGACGATAAGGCCCCGGAATCCGCCCAGAGCCACCGTTGTAAAAGCCAGTATCGGGGGCGCATTCTCCAGCACTTCCAGCCGGGTCAGCCCCATCTCTCCGCGCTCGCGGTTAATCGTCTTTTGGATAAAATGCGCCGAGAGCAGCGATACGGCGATCACTATCCCCATCACGATCTTGAACAAACGTCCCTTCATAGACTACCCCTGCCCTCCGCTGGGCAAAGCCAGTTCACGTCTCGAAAAACAATAGACACCCAAAGCCACGAAAATGCCTCCCACCAATATGACAACCTGCCCGATTGCTTTGCAGACCATCCACCAAGTCACCGTCCGGCCTTCACTGAGAAGCTCCACCGGCGAGAAATTCAAAACCACCTCCGTCAAAGCTTTGAGCTCCTTGAAGAAAAAGACCGATATATGGTCAATCACACCCCGCTCTTCGACTTTGCCCGTCTCGTGATCTACTCCGGTGATTCCTCCCTCTTCAATCACCTGGCTCATCGTCCCGGTCGAAAGTCCCAGGATCAGCACCGACACCGCAAAGAACGAGGCCACCGGGAAAGAGAGAAAACTCGAGGCCGAAAGCCCGATCGCCGCCAATAGCGCCAGCCAGCAGAAGAGGATCAGGAGCCCTTTGAGATAATTGGCCAGGAAGCCTCCCTGCCGATAAAGAACTTCCATCCCTTCATTCACGTCAAAATAAAAAGTTTCGTTCTGATTATTGATAAAACGCACCTGCAGATGCCCGTTTTCATCCAAAAGATTGGGCGGAACCTCTATCTCATGGAACACATTGGGAGTCATCAGCATCACCACGCGCCACGATTGCGGACTATCCATCGGCCCTACCTCCCAGAACATCGGGAAAGTGCGGGTATCGTCAAAAGTCGAGTTGTGGCTCATCGCGATAAATTTTGTCCTGAGGTAAAGCGGCTTATCCTTGAGCTCGTCGGGGTTCACTCCCAGTGGAATATCCCATTCCCTCATCATGCTTTGCGGAACTAACTGGAATTGATGTTTGAGCATCTCGAAAATCTGCTTCTTGAGCTGGGCATGGTCCACATCCTGCAACGAGCTCTGCTTCATCCTGTCCTGAAAAATCTCCTCCACCGTCTGAGTCAAATCTACCGCAGGCTCCTTAGCCGATCCTCTGGCGACGAACACCTCGTTCTCCAACACGAATTTCTGGTCTTCATTGAGTTTGCCTCCCCGGTATTCCAGCAATCCGTAAATGACCAGTCCCGAAGCCCCCAGCAGCATCGCGTTCAGAATCAGAATGCCCAGCCATTTTCCCATCCAGATTTTCCAGCGTGCCACCGGCTTCACAACCACGAGCTGGATTCGGCAATCCTCAATATCCCGGGCCAGAATGCCGCAGGAGAGCCACAGCGTCGCCAGTCCCAGCGTCGTCACCGTCAGCCCCATCGAATAGGTCAGGAGGATCTGCACAAAACCACGCGCCGTGCCGTCATCCTTGATAAGCAGCGGCAGCGCCGTCACCGATACCACCAGAAACAGGGCGAGCAAAGCGACAATCCGGAAGCGAAATGCAGCTTTGAGGGTCAGTTTCGCAATCGCTAAAATCGGCTTCATTTATTTCCTTTATTACCCAGGAGGCCGGAAAGTTTTTCGCTAGCCTTTTTGAGATTCTCCTGCCTTTGCTCCGATTGAGGCGATGCCGCCGGAGAAGTCTCCCTTGATGCGGCCGGCTCTGCCGGTGCCTGAACCGTCGTCTTGGAGAGAAGCGCCGAAAGCTTCTTGGAAGCATCCACAGACGGGGCAGCCGGAGCCTCTTCCTTCTTCTTTTCCGGAGCCGGTGTCTCGAGCAGGGATTCCTTGCTGCTGGTCAGCCTCTCCAAAATACGATCTTTGGCCTGGACCCGTTCAGAGTCTTCACTTCTCAGATACCGCGCCACCGTTCCACCGGAGACGGCTCCGGAGGTCTCTTCTGCACTGGAGCGCGCCTTCTTCACGACATCCAGGAAGTAGCTTTCCAGATTCTGCGAAGGACTGTCCACTAGCACGCTCTCCTGAGCGGCCGTTTCAGGAAACTTCCGGCCCAGGTCGGCCCGAATCGTGGAGAGTACCTTCTCCAGCGTTTCCCGCTCCAAGACCGGCATCGTAATCCTCAACCGGTCCGGCGTAGAAAGCAACTCCTTCAAGGTCCCCATAGCCTGAATTTTGCCTCCGTAATAAATCACCACCCGGTCGCAGACATCCTCCACGTCAGCCAGGAGATGGCTGCTCAAAATCACCGTCTTGCCTCGCCGGGCCAGCTCGACAATCAAATCCTTCACCTCGCGGCAGCCAATCGGGTCCAGACCGGAGGTCGGTTCATCCAGAATCACCAGGTCCGGGTCATTAATGAGCGCCTGAGCCAGACCGATGCGGCGCTGCATACCCTTGGAAAACTCACCCACCGTTCTGCGGCGCACCTTGTCCAGACCGACCATCTCGAGCAGTTGCTCAATTCTCTGGCGACGCTCTCCGGAAGGCAAATTAAAGAGACTGCCGAAGAAATCCAGCGTCTCCGCGCTGTCCATATAGCGGTAGAGATAGGATTCCTCAGGCAAATAGCCGATCCTCCGCTTGGTGGCAACATGCCGGGTCGAGCGTCCGAACACCTCAATATGCCCGCGGGTCGGATTGAGCAGCCCCAGGAGAAGCTTCACCGTCGTCGATTTCCCGGAACCGTTGGGTCCCAGCAAACCGAACACCTCTCCGCGGCGCACCTGAAAACTCACGTCATTGACCGCGTGAGCCTTGGGACGCCCCCAGAAATCTTTAAACACCTTGCTCAGCCCCTGCACCATGACTACTGTCTCGGCTGCCGTGCTAATCTCGTTCTCATTTGGGTTAACCGCTCTGGCTAAACTCATACGCGCTTAGGATAGCTTAAAAACCGCTCAACGACAATCAGGAACTCTGACCCCGATTCCCGCATAGAAAAAAACCGGCCCCGGCTGGAAGTGCTTCCATTCTCGCACATTCTCACACCGGGACCGGCCTCTTTATTCAGTCAGTCTTCTCTTTCCTAGAACCGAACTCTCTCCAGATAATCCAGGCTCAGAGGAAGCTGCTCTTCCACAGTGGGACTTTCGTCTTCGATGAAGTAATAGAGCACGCCAGCTTCCTGGGCTGCCTTGAGCACCTTCGGATAATTGACCTGACCGGTTCCCAGCACGACGTCGTTCTTCGTATCGGTGCCGCCGCTCAGGTTACCCTCTACACCCACTTTCAAATCTTTGAGGTGAATCAGCTCCCAGCGATTGGGATACTTGGCCAGCCACGCCGCAGGATCTTCTCCCGGGAAGAGCGTCCACATCACGTCCATCTGGAAAGTGACATAATTCGGATCGGTCTTTTCCATCAAGAGGTCCATGATCTTTTTCCCGTTCATCCAGGGATAAAATTCATAACCGTGGTTATGGTAGTAGAACTTCACTCCGTACTTGGCGAGAACCTTGCCCGCATTGTTGAAAACTTCGGCTGCCGCAGTCGCCTGAGCCGCGTCGAAAGGCGCTTGATGCGGAACCCAGGCGGTCCCGACATATCTGAGCCCCAGTTCCTGTGCGCGTTTACCCACGGCTTCCGGGTCATTCTTCAGCTCGTCGAAACCGAAATGCCCAGCAACCATCACCAGACCCCGATCGCTCAGGAGCTTCTTCATCTCTTCGTTGCTCTTCCCGTAAGTCCCCGCCAGTTCCACATATTTGAAACCGAAAGCCTTCACCTTATCCAGGGAGCCTTCCACGTCTTTACCAAAGCTGTCTCTCAAGCTGTAAAGCTGCAACCCGATATGCCCCTTGAAAGAGCGGCCCTCACCTCTCAATGGGACGTCGCCCGATTCTCCATTGGCGGCATTCGCACTCAGCGTCAATGCCCCAATCAAACCCAATAACAAGAATATCTTCTTCATACGAGCGCCCATTCTACGAATCAAT
>CAZSTC010000086.1:0-9075 GCA_964609795.1 uncultured Verrucomicrobiota bacterium | reverse complement strand
GGGCGGTATTGCGGCATAAACCCCATGAAACTATGAATAGACGAGAATTTATTGCAGGCAGCGCAATAGCGGCTGCAGGTGTTGTGAGCGGAGTCTCCGCTCTGGCGCAGGGGACTCTCTCCTGGAGAGGCGCTCCCGGTAATCGCGGTATGGCCGGTGGGCCCGGAGGCGCTCGCCGTTCTCCGATCCGTAAGGCGATCAGTCTGGGGATGATCTCCGAAGGCAGCTCCGTTATGGATAAGTTCAATCTGGCCAAAGAGTGCGGGATTGACGGGCTGGAGGTCAACTGCCCCACGACGGATGAGAACCTGAAGGAATTGATCGCGGCACGGGATGCCACGCAGGTTCAAATCGCCGGTATCATGTTCGGCGGGAACTGGTCGCAAAATCTGACCGATTATGACCCGGAAAAGCGCAAGATTGCCGCCGAGGCGATCACCAAGGCGCTTGAGCAGGCCAATGAGCTGGGCGCTCCGCACGTACTGGTCGTGCCGGGAGTGGTCAATGCGGGGATGAATTACGAGGATGCCTGGAAGAATTCGATCCAGGAACTGGTCAAGCTGGCGCCCGTCGCGGAGAAAAACCGGGTGAAAATCGGTGTCGAAAACGTATGGAATAATTTCCTACTGAGTCCGGTGGAGATGGCCTACTATCTGGATCAGGTCAATAGCCCCTGGGTGGGATGCCTTTTTGATATCGGCAATATCGTCAACAGCGGATGGCCCGAGCATTGGATTCGCACTTTGAACCGCCGCCTCGTGAACCTTCACATCAAAGGCTTTGACCGCAAACTGGCAGACAGCAAGGGCAAGTGGGCCGGGTTCGGCGTCAAGATGCAGGACGAGGGAGATTTCGATTGGAAGCCGATCGCCAAGGCACTGGTGGAGATCAATTACCGCGGTTGGCTGATCGCTGAAGTGGGTGGAGGCGATAAAGCGGTTGTCCAGGATGTTTCCGACCGTCTGGGTAAGATGGTGGAACTGGTCCGCGCAGAAACGACTCCGAGCGCTTAGGTTTAATATAAAAATCCATTGCAGGGAGTGAACCCTAAACCGGTTGACTCCCTGTTGGAAGCCCCGTCATTTTCCGCGAGCGTGGGGCGCAGGTGTGGTTGTGTTTCAGGTCATTCATGTTTCATCTTCAAATACCCAAAAATCTTTCCAAGACTGAGCTTTATCGGTCTGTGGGAGAACAGGCTCAGGCGCTCGTCGCCGGTGAGCTCGATTTTATGGCCAATGCAGCCAATCTCTGCTCGCTGCTCTGGCATTGCCTGCCCGATATCAACTGGGTGGGCATTTACCGGCTTAAGCCCGAAGGATTAGTGCTGGGGCCTTTCCAGGGCAAGCCTGCCTGCACGCGCATCCCGCTTGGGGTGGGTGTTTGCGGCACTTGCGCCCGCCGGAATGAGAGCGTCCTGGTCCAGGACGTGCGGAAATTCCCCGGCCATATTGCCTGCGACTCGGCTTCACGCTCGGAGCTGGTGGTTCCGCTCCGGATTTGTGAGGACCTTGTAATCGGCGTTCTGGATTTGGATAGCCCCGTTGAGAACCGCTTTGATGCTGTGGATCAGGAGGCTATGGAGGCACTGTCCCGACTATTGACCGGGCGCGTTTCCAACCTGCTCAAAGGGGATTTGTAAAAAAAGAGTTAAAAATTTACCATCAATCCTGAATATATGGCATGGAAAAAGCGTCTAACCGAGGATTGAGGTGCGATCAATAAAGATGTTTGGAGACAGAGAGGGTTCGAGAGTGAGACCGAGCGGCAAGTTCCTTTGCGTTCGGTGTTTTTTTTCTTTCATTACGGCAAATAAACATTCCGCTTTCTGGATAGCGGCGTTGATTTCCGGAGCGGTTCTGATGAGCGGATGCTCGCCCAAAGAGGCCGGGGCTACGACCCGGGGTGCCTCCAAAGAGCCGGTTCCGGTCCTGACTGCTGAGGCGGTTCGCAAGGATTTTGATCTCTTTCTTACGGCCTTCGGGCATGTGAGTTCCTATAACCGGGTTGCGGTCAAGCCGCGCGTGGCGGGGCATATCATCAGCGTTCATTTTAATGAGGGGCAGGATGTCGTGAAAGGTGACCTCCTTTTCAAGATCGACCCGCGCAAGACCGAGGCCAGCCTCGCTCAAGCGCAGGCGACCCTGGCTCGCGATGAAGCCCGGCTGAGCAATGCCACTAACAATTACGCACGGGCCAAGGCGCTTTTTGAGCAGTCGCTGGTCTCTCAGGAAGAGATGGACAGCATCACGACGGAGCTTCGCACGGCAGAGGCCACGGTGGCATCGGGCCAGGCCTCTGTGAAAGATATGCTTCTCAACCTGGAGTTTTCCAATGTGACGGCGCCGATCTCCGGCCGGGTAGGTTCCATTGAGGTCAATGTCGGCAACGTGGTCGCCGCGGGCTCCGATACGATGGTGACGATCAACGAGATCGACCCGATCAGCGTTGAGTTTTCGGTGGCCGAGAGGTTCATGCCTCAGGTCCGGGCGATACTGAATACGCCCGATGCCGTGGTGGATGTCTACGATAACTCGACAGGGGAGTGGCTTTCAGCCGGGAAACTGGATTTCATGGAGAACTACGTGGACCGCTCGACGGGCATGATCGGGTTGAGCGCCCGCTTTGAGAATTCGAAACATCTGCTCTGGCCCGGGCAATTTGTCCGGGTGGTGATGCGGCTGGAGCGGCTCGAACAGGTGGTGCAGATTCCCACGGTAGCGGTCCAGCGCGGCCAGAATCAAACATTCGTCTTCGTCGTAAAGGCCGATCAGACCGTTGAGATGCGCCCGGTCGTGGTCGGTGAGCAACGTGAGCTCCTGGCCGTCATCAAAGAGGGTTTGGCTCCGGGCGAGATCGTCGTGACCGATGGGGTGCTGAGGCTTTCGCCCGGTTCGCCCGTTATCATCCACTCCTCGCTGGATGCCGCGGTTGAATCGGTCCTCACGCAGGGACAACCGGCTCAGGACAAAGCCAAAAGGGAAGAAGCCGCTCAATGACATTGCCCGCTCTTTGTATTCGCCGTCCGGTCATGACCACGCTGTTGATGGCGGCGATTCTGATTTTTGGTATCATGGCCTATCGCCTGCTTCCGGTGAGCGATATGCCGACCGTCGATTACCCGACGATCAGCGTCAGCGCGAACCTCACCGGCGCCAGCCCGGAGACTATGGCCGCAACGGTGGCGACGCCTCTGGAGCGCCAGTTCTCCAGCATTGACGGCGTCGACTCCATCAACTCGGTCAGTTCTCAGGGCGAAACCCGCATCACGATTCAGTTTTCTCTCGAGCGCGATATCGACAGCGCTGCTCAGGATGTTCAGTCCGCCATTTCGCGAGTCCAGCGGCGTCTGCCCAAGGATATGAACACGCCGCCATCCTACAGTAAGCAGAATCCGGCCGATTGGCCGGTGCTCTTTATCGGGGTGCACTCTGATACGCTGCCGATGTACGAGGTCAATGAATATGCGGAGAATATCCTGGGGCGCAGCTTGAGCATGATCAGCGGCGTGGCGCAGGTCGGCGTTTGGGGCGGCCAGCGCTATGCGGTGCGAGTACAGTTGGACCCGGCGGCTCTGGCAGCCAAGGGTGTCAGCGTGGCGCAGGTCAATGAAGCGATCAATTCGGCCAACGTTAACCTGCCCAATGGTATTTTGCAAGGAGATGACCAGTCCTTTACGATCGAGGCCGAAGGGCAGTTGATGCGTGCGGAGTATTACCGTCCGCTCATTGTCGCCTATGAAAACGGCAACCCCATCCGGCTTGAGCAACTGGGCCGGGTCTTGGACAGCGTCCAGAACGATAAAACCGCCAGTTGGTATAATCAGCGCCGCTCCATCGTGTTGGCCGTCTTCCGCCAGCCCGGAGTCAATACGGTTCAATTGGTCGACTCGGTTCGCGCGGCGTTGCCGGGATTGCAGGCGCAGATACCCCCGGCCGTGATGGTGGACCCCTTCTTCGACCGTTCGCAGGTGATTCGCGAATCGGTTCGTGACGTCCAGTTTACCCTCAAGCTGACCGTCTTCCTGGTCATCATGGTGATCTTTGTTTTCCTGAGGAATCTCTCTGCCACCCTGATTCCGACTCTGGCGATCCCGATGTCGATTGTCGGCACCTTCGCAGTGATGCACCACTTCGGCTACAGTCTGAACAACCTGACCTTGATGGCGTTGACGCTCAGCGTCGGCTTCGTGGTTGATGACGCCATCGTGATGCTGGAAAACATCGTGCGACACCGCGAAGAGGGCATGTCGCGGATGGAAGCCGCCATGAAAGGCTCCAAAGAGATCGGCTTCACTATTATTTCCATCACGCTGAGCCTGGCAGCGGTCTTCATTCCCGTTCTTTTCATGGGCGGACTCCTGGGACGGCTGTTGCATGAATTTGCGGTGACCATTATTTCGGCGGTATTGATTTCGGGCTTCGTATCGCTCACTCTGACGCCGCTCTTGTGCAGCCGTTTTATCCGGCATGACTCCGTGGGCAAGAAGAATGTCGTCTACCGCGGGATCGAGGCCGGCTTCCAGGGGCTGATTCATTTTTACAGCAGGACGCTTCGGTTCGTGATTCATCACAAGCTCTCAACGCTCTTTTTCACCATCGCCCTCATCGGGGTATCGGCCTGGCTTTTTGTCATCATTCCCAAAGGGTTCTTCCCCAGTGAAGATACCGGGACGCTGGATATCAACGTGGAAGGGGTGGAAGGCATCTCCTTTGAATCAATGCGCAACCATATTCTGGCCCTGAACAAGATCGTGAGCGAGTGCCCGGAGGTGCTCAACTTCACGGCGAACGTGGGCAGCGGCAACAGCGGCCGCATCAATGTCCGCCTGAAGCCGATGGAAGAGCGCAAGAAGCACGTCAGCCAGATCATTCAGGAGCTTCGCCCGAAGCTCTCAGCCGTGCCGGGGGTCAAAGTCTATCTCTCCAATCCTCCCATTATCCGCATCGGCGGCCTCTCCAGTAAAAGTCTCTATCAATATACGCTGCAGAGCGTGAGCCTGGACGAGCTCTACAAATGGGCGCCGATCTTGCAGGAAAAATTCGCTCAGATTCCCGGCGTGAACGATATCTCCAGCGATCTGCTCATTAAGAATCCGCAGCTCAACGTCACCATCGACCGCGACAAGGTGGCATCTCTGGGGCTGACCATCGACCAGGTGGAGAACTCCCTCTACAACGCCTACGGCACCCGTCAGGTTTCCACGATTTACGGCTCGGTGGACCAGTATTACGTCCTCCTGGAAACTTTGCCCGAATTGCAACGCAACCCCGAAGCGCTGGAAACGATCTATATCCGGACCGGCTCGGGCTCGCTCGTGCCGCTGAGCACCGTCGCCAAATGGGAGCGCGGTTTCGGCCCGATGAGCGTGAGCCACTTCGGCCAGTTGCCGGCCGTGACCCTCTCCTTCAACCTGGCTCCGGGAGTCGCTCTGGGGACGGTCGTCGATGAGATCGAGGCGCTTACCCGATCGCTCCATCTGCCCAACAGCATCACCGGGCGCTTCCAGGGACAGGCACAGGCTTTCCAGGATTCGCTGCGGGGAATGGGGATGCTCCTCATCCTCTGCGTGGTCATTATCTACATCATCCTGGGCATCCTCTATGAGAGCTTCCTGCATCCGCTCACGATTCTCTCAGGGTTGCCGGCGGCCGGTTTCGGAGCGCTCATCACCCTCATGCTCTTCAAACTGGACCTCAATATCTACGGATTCGTGGGGCTCATCATGCTCGTGGGAATCGTGAAGAAGAACGCCATCATGATGATCGATTTCGCCTTGGAAGCCCAGCGCGGGGGGTTGCCTCCGGAAGAAGCGATTTTCCGAGGCTGCATCCTGCGCTTCCGGCCCATCATGATGACGACTCTGGCGGCCATCGCCGGAGCGCTGCCGATCGCCTTTGGTTACGGCGTCGGCGGAGAAGCCCGTCAGCCGCTGGGACTTTCGGTGGCCGGCGGACTCATGGTGAGCCAGGTCATCACGCTCTACATCACACCGGTGATCTACCTCTACTTTGAAAAACTGCGCCACCTGGGCAAGCGAAAAGCGGTTGTGAATAACTAGATCACTTTTTTGTTGGAAAAGTCCGCCCGAAATTCCCATTCTTGAGGGGCGATGGATTATCTGGAGATTAAGGGCGGCAATCCGCTCAAGGGTGAGGTCAGGATTAGCGGTTCCAAGAATGCGGTGCTGCCGATTCTGGCGGCGACTTTACTAACGGACGAAAGATGCGTGATTCGGGGAATACCGGATTTGAGCGATGTCAAGCACATGGCCAAAATCCTGCAAACCCTTGGCGCGGAGGTGGAACTCGAATCGGGCACCATTACGGTACAGGCCAAATCGATCAATCCCTTTGGCGATTATGATATTATCCGCAAGATGCGCGGCTCGGTCTGCATCATGGGCCCGCTCCTGGGGCGCCTGCATGAGGCCAAAGTTTCGATGCCCGGCGGATGCGTGATCGGCGCCCGGCCTATCAACCTGCATCTCTGGGGCTTCAAATCTCTGGGCGCCCAGATTGATCTCAAAGAGGGTTACGTAATTGCCAAGGCTCCCCAATTGGAGGGATGCAGCATCTTCATGGGCGGCCGCAACGGCTCCACGGTTCTCGGGACGGCTAACGTGATGATGGCGGCGGTCCTGGCCAAGGGTCAGACGGTGATCGAATACGCGGCCTGCGAACCCGAAGTCAAGGACCTGGCCGATTTCCTCATCAAGATGGGCGCCGATATCAAAGGCGCCGGCAGCCCGACCATCCGGATTCGCGGCGTGGAGAAGCTCCACGGTGCCGAGCATACGGTGATCCCCGACCGGATTGAGGCGGCGACCTATGCCATCGCGGCCGCGGCCACTGACGGCGAAGTGACGCTCCTCAACAGCGAACCGAACCATATTCAGGCCATCCTCCACCAATTGCGGCAGGCGAATGTTTCCTGTACGGTTTCGGGTAAAGAGGTTACTATAAAGAGGAAGGGCGAGCTCAGGCCGGTCTCGATCGCCACGCAGCCTTACCCGGGCTTCCCGACCGATGCGCAGGCGCAGCTCATGGCGCTCATGACCCAGGCCCGCGGCATCAGCATCATCACGGAGCGGATTTTTGAATCCCGTTTCATGCACGTCCCGGAGTTGGGCCGACTGGGAGCGCATATCGAGCTTGAGGGCGTGAGCGCGATTGTCGAAGGCGGTTTTGAGCTGCAGGGCGCGCACGTCATGTCGAGCGATCTGCGGGCATCGGCCGCGCTGGTCATCGCCGGCATGGTCGCCAAAAGCACGACCATTATCTCCCGCATTTACCATCTGGACCGCGGCTACGAGAAAATGGACGTCAAACTGCGCAAGCTCGGTGCCGATATCGGCCGCTGGAGCAGTGAACCCTCGAACCCGAACTATCGGCCTGTGCCGCCATCGCTGGCCCAATTTGTCGAGTAACTGAGCGAATATAATTTGAATCTATTGTGAGTAAACATCTGACACCGGCCTCTGTGCGGGCCAATATACCCCTGCCTGAAACCGCCACGGTACCTACCGGCGGCATCAATGTCGGCGATGAACTGACCCTGGAAGTCTGCGACCTGGCCTTTGGCGGCGAGGGCGTCTGCCGGGTGGAGAATTTCGTCATCTTCGTTCCCTTTACGATTCCGGGCGAAAAAATCACGGCCCAGGTCACCGAGGTCAAGCGCCAGTACGCGCGGGCAAAGCTCCTCAAAGTGCTGGAGGTCTCGCCCGAGCGCGAGAAGCCCCGCTGCAAATATTACGGCGTCTGCGGCGGCTGCCAGTATCAGCATATCCAGTACGAGGCCCAGCTCAAATATAAGCACAAGCAGATCAGCGATATCTTTAACCGCCTGGGCGGCTTTGCCGAGAGCAAGATTCTCCCCGTTATGCCCAACCCCAGTCCCTGGAATTACCGCAACCGGATCATGATCCGCAGCCAGTGGAATAAGCATATCCAGGGTCTCCATATCGGCTTCATCGAGCACGATTGCGGCCTCGTGGTCGATATCGAGGAGTGCGCCATCGTGGAGCCGGAGATCAACCGCCTCATCACCCATGTCCGCCAGAACCCGCCTCCGCGCGGCGGCCTCAAAGTCGTCCTGCGCAAAGAGCCCGAGAACTGGCAGGTCGGCAAGGACTCCTTCTTCCAGAATAATTTCCACATGCTCCCGGGGATGATCGGGGCCCTCAAGGATTGCCTGGCAGATAGCGGCGTGCGTTATCTCTACGATATCTATTGCGGGGTCGGTTTCCTCGGCATCGAGCTGGCCGCTCAAGTCGAATCCTTCGTCGGAATCGAAGTCGATAAGCAGGCCATCAACTCGGCCCGCGTCAATGCCGAGCGCCACGGCGTCACCAAAGGTGAATTCGTCGTCGGCTCGGCCGAGGAAGTCTTGCCCGAGTACATCAACCGCTACCCGGCCGGCGAATCCTGCGTCATCCTGGACCCGCCTCGCCGCGGTTGCCATCCGAGCATCCTCACCCTTTTGCGCGAAATTCGTCCCCGGCAGATTCTCTACGTCTCCTGCCACCCGGCGACTCTGGCCCGCGACCTGAAGAACCTCTGTGCCGAGGGCCTCTACGAGCTGCGCCAGATCCAGCCGATGGATATGTTCTCCCAGACCCAGCACGTGGAGTGCGCTGCCGATTTGCGCCTGAACTCCTGAACCTGAATACAAAATACACAAGCTACTATGGATCAAATAAAAGAAGGACCAGCAGTAGCACGGGGGATACTACAAAAGGTAGGCTATGACAAAAATATTGATAGAATATGCTTTATAGTAGGTAATCATCATACTCCATCAAAAATTGATGGTCTTGATTTCCAAATACAATGGGAAGCAGATTTGCTTGAAAATTTGACAATTATGGATAAAGAAAAAGAACAGGAAAAGATAAAAAAATGCATAGATGATAATTTTAAAACAGTTACAGGAAAAAAGATAGCTTATGAACGTTTGATTTTAGGCTAAATTTTTGCTGTATATTAGTATTACTATATGTAGTAAAACTCTTTATAGATTGGAATTTGAACGGAGGGATTACATGGTAAGTAAAACTGATGCCATTGAGATAATAAC
>CAZSTC010000085.1:0-9239 GCA_964609795.1 uncultured Verrucomicrobiota bacterium | reverse complement strand
CACCTACGGTTATGCACATTCGCCTCTCCGAGGCGTGCGCCCTCCGGGCACGGGGCCCCTGTGTACACAAAAGCTCTGGGCACGCAAAAACAGATGGGCATGGAGACCTCCGGGTACGAGTCTCGAGGTATGCGAAGCAGACCTCCTAAATCAGCACCCCGGAGGGGTGCCAGCCTATAGCCCGGGGTCGCAGACCCCGGGGAATCGGCCACCACCCAAGACCCCATTCGACCCTGGAGGGGTCGCATCCACAACGCTTCAAAAACGGGCAGATCGAAAGGGGAATATCGAGGGAGAAAAAAATGCACTATCTAACCGCAGATGAGGCAGATGAACGCAGATTTTTTAGAAGGGAAGTTCAAGTTGTGAAGTGCCGCCCTCTGGGCGGGGGTATGTGGGGGAGGCTTCTGTCCGTAGGTACCTCACCCTACGGGAGAGGCACCTACGGTTATGCACATTCGCCTCTCCGAGGCGTGTGCCCTCCGGGCACGGAGATTTCTATGCGCGGAACCTTTGCGGACTCAACTTCCTTCCCACATCTTATTATTCTGCGGAAATCTGCGTCATCTGCGGTTACAAACGGCAGTTATAAACTGCGATTAAATTTCGAGGCGATGCGCGATTATTCTCTGAAAGTCGGGGGGAACTGCAATTCGTTCGGAGGCAGGACCCCCTGCTCGATTAGAGTTTTAACGGCCTGGCAGAGATGCTCGGAAGAGAGATTGCGCCACTTGAGCGGATAGCCTTTGCACTGGGCCGGCTTGACGGAGTGGATTCTGCATTCGTTTTTTTCGTCCAGGAACACGCAGGTTCCGTCCTCCAGCATCCGGATTCCCAGCCCCCTGCGGTCCGCGCGCAGGACAGTATAGGAGGCGATGAAATCTTCCTGAGAAAGCCCGAGGAACTGAGCAATCCGCGCGATTTCAGCGTCCGTAACCTTGACCTGTCCTTCCCAGCGGCAACAGGCGCCGCATCGAATGCAGGGGATGACGATTTTTGACGATCGTTTTTGCGACGAATCCATTCTTGTTGAATCAGAGAGCCTTCGCGCTACTGCCGCAAAAATGAGAAACCTGCCCTCAGTGCCTGCTCGCGCCGATCATAGTTGAGGAGCGTCTGGCCGTAGCCGGTGAAGTACTGGAGGTGCAGGTAGAGGTCCAGGGTATTGGCCGTAAGCTGCCCCAGCGGGTAGGTGAGGTCCAGTTGCATGCTTCCCTTTTCGAGTTCGTCGCCTATGCGGAAGGTACTGGCCATCTGGACAGTATCGGCCCACTGAATGGCAGCCCTGACATCGGCATGGCCGCGATAGTGGCGGATTTCGGGGTTATCGGTCAGAGCACCGAAATAGAACCAGAAACCGGGAGCCAGATAGCCGTTGAGGCGTTCGGGGTCGCCGAAATAGAAAGTGGGACGGACAAGTGCGTAGTTAATGCTGCGGGAGCCTGCCCCGTTGCGGCCGTTGGATTCATGGGCAACAGAGGCAAGTAGATCCATTTTCTTGAGGATACCCTTTTCCTCCTTGAAGACATCGCGCCAGTAGTATTGGAGCTCGGGTTTGAACATGCTGTCCAGGAAGGGGGCTGATTCGCCTTCCAGGTCCCAGACCGTGTTCTGGGTATAGGTGACGAAGACGTTGGTGAAGCCCGACCATTGATCGGCAATCCAGGAGTCTTCAATAAAGGGTGCATACCGGAGGCTGATCTGGAACCGTGCGTTGGGGAAATCTCCCCTCAGGTCACGCTCTCCGCCGCTGGGGTTGCTGCCGATTAGGAAGTAGATCGGTTCATACGGGTAGAAATGTTTGAAAAAGTAATCCACCATGGCGTTGTGCTGCCTTTTGATGTTCTCTTCCGTAGGCATATCTTCTTTACCCAGGTCGCCCGTAATGAATCCGGAAGGTTCACCGTCGGTCGTCTGGAGCCCGTCCTTGGTTTCCGGTTCGGGGGTATCGCCGACCGGGAGTCGGTTAATCGAGATGGAGGAGCTGTTTTCCAGAGAAATTTTCAGAGCAGAGGAAGCCGGGAGACCCAGAGCCGATATCTGGGCGGCAGGAATCTGATACGGACGCGTTACGAAGGAGCCGGGCGCTATCTCCACCCATTTTTCGGGCAGGTCGCTTTCCATGAGAGTTTCGGTACGCATCCCCTTGGCATCTTCCAAATATGCGCTCATCCGGCCGGGGAGCTCAAAGCGCTCTGGCTCGCTGCCGGTATTCATAAAGACTACCTGAATGGAAAGGGCGTTCTGGGGAGAGAACGCCGCTTCAGGAGTATTGATTAAATAGGTGATAGAGGCATGAGCCCCAAATATGGAGCACATCCACAACAGAGCCGCACAAAGGGCTCGCATAAACAACGGTTTCTTCATAATCGTTTTTATCAGTATATCTGGAGATCAGCGCGAGAGAGCAACAAAACACCCCCCGAAGAAGAGTTGTTTTTTGCGGTTTCTCCTCCGGTTATTCATCCTCGGGCAAAGGCTTGTTGGCCGTCTCTGGCGCCCAGATGAGTGCTATTAAACCAATTACGTAGGAAGTTGCAATCAAAACAGCAGCTAAACGGAATCCGGCAAAGGAAGTTTTTCCGTCCAGCGAGACGGCCAGACTCCCCAGCATCAGGACTCCGGCGGCCGTAATAAAGCGGCCCACGTTGTAGCAGAAGCTGATGCCGGTGCTCCTCAGGCGTGTGGGGAAGAGCTCGGGCAGGTAGACGGCATAACCGCCAAAAGGTGCCAGGGTCGAGAAGCCCAGGAACGGCCACAAATACCAGATTTGAGAAGCGTTGTTGAAAGTCAGGAAGACGAGCGTGACGGCAATCCATCCCATCAAGAGTGCGCCGAAGAAGGTGGCTTTGCGTCCGATACGCCCCGAAACCAGGAAGAAGACATACATTCCGAAGAAGGCGCCCACCTGTTGCAACATCAGCGCTTTGGAGCGGAGCCGCGTCTTGCTGTTCTCATCCATCGCTCTGGGGATCATTGATTTGAATTCGGCGATTTCCAGGTCGCTCAGCGGTTCGGTGAAGATTTTATCCGGCGCCGTGCGCGGCTTGATTTCCAGGTTCAGGCGGAACTGCTCAAACTGATGCTGCTGCTTCTCATCCATCGCCTGGATCATCTCAACCTGTTGGACCGGAGCGGCCGAGACCAGTTGTTCATAGCGCACCTTATCCGCCTGGCTCATCGTCGGGATAATCGATTTAATGAGGTCCGAGCTCCAGAAACCTGCACCCCAAAGACCCAGGACACCGGCCGCGGCCAGCGCGATGCCGACCAGGACGTTGCGCCTCCAGAGCGGATGGGTGAACAAATCCTTGATGCTGCCGAACTGCTTGGATTTATCGTTCGGGTTGGCCAATGCGGCTGCTCTGGCCGCCACCCATTTTTCGGGTTCACGCATTTTGAAGAATACCACGACGCCGATCAGCGCCGGGAAAGTCCCCACGAAGTAGAGTCCCTGCCAGCCCCAGAGTGGGACGATGACACCCAGAAGCCAGGCTCCGACGAGGTTGCCCACCGCCGAGAGTGCCTGCATCATACCCAGGGCACCCGCGCGGGCCTTCTCGGGCATGACTTCAGCCACCAGCGCGGCACCGACGGCAAACTCTCCGCCGACACCCAGACCGGTCAGGAAGCGGCCAATCGTGAAAAAGTGATAAGGGGTGAAAGTGATCCCCATTTCTCCCAGAGCTCTTCCCAGCGCCAGGCTGAACTCTGAAGTGGCCATACCGCTCAGACCGGTGAAGGCGGCATAAAGGACAATCGTGAGCGCCATCGTCTTGGCGCGGCCCCAGCGATCTCCCAGGACACCGAAAACGAGACCTCCCAAAGCCCAGCCGATAATGAAAATCGTAGTCACCCAGGAGCCCGCGTTGTATCTTTCGGCTTCACCTGCCAGGGGTAGAAGCTCTTTGATCGCATCCGCCCTGGAGGCAGTAAAAAGCTGCTGATCCATGGTGTCGAACATCCATCCGCAAGCCGCCAAAATAAAAACAAACCAGTGGTAACCCTTTAAATGCCGCCACCAGCTTCCTGAAGTATTGTAAGAACCTGAGCTCATGATCTATTTAATTATATATCGCCAAAAGACGGGCCATTTTATCGACCTTTAGCACAAAGGCCAAGCCAATCTTTGATCTTTCTTGCAGCAGGGCTTTGTGTGAAGATAGCCGCAGGCTGCGATGAATGCCATGAATGGAAAGAATAGGGAGACTCCCAGCGAAGAGAAAAACCACGGAGCAAGGATCCGCTGGGGAATCCTCGGGACCGGGAAGATTGCCGGGAAATTCGCTTCGGAATTGAAGCGGATGGAGGCTTCTCAGGGCTCCATCGCACACGCCGTGGCCTCTCGAGACCCCGAGCGTGCAAGGAATTTCGCCCGTGAGCACGGAATCCCCCATGCCTGTGGCGGCTACGATGAGCTCCTGGAGCGGCAGGATGTGGATGTGGTCTATATCGGGCTGGTGAATAGTCAGCATTACCCGGCGTGCAAACAGGCGCTCCTGGCCGGCAAACCGGTTCTTTGCGAAAAACCTTTTACCCTGCACCCGGAAGAGACCCGGGAGCTGATTGCTCTTTCCCGTGAGCGGGGACTCTTCCTCATGGAGGGACTCTGGAGCCGATGCTTCCCGGTAATTGGGCAAGTGCGCGATATTGTCCGGAGCCGTGAGTATGGCGTCGTGACTCAGGCCGAGATGGATTTCGGCTTTGTCGGCAATTTAAACCCTCAGGGCCGCCTGATGGATCCCCATCTGGGCGGAGGCGCTCTCAACGATGTCGGCATCTATCCCTTGACGCTGTCTCAGTTTTTCCTGGGCAAAATCGTCGATTTTCAGGCGATGGCCGTTCTTTCTTCCACCGGAGTGGATACGCGGATTCTGATCAACGCCCGGCATGAATCCGGTTCCCTTTCCCGTCTGGCGGCTTCCATCGACACGATTACGCAGAAAGAGGCTTATCTCTTTGCGGAGCGGGCCGCCATTCATATTCCGTGCCCCTTCTGGAAAGCGCCGCTGGCTCTGTGTCGGATTCATGGCGGCAAGGAAGGCTCCCAGCCCAACTCCGAAGTTCTCGAAAGGCGGATTGAACACCAATATGAGGGCAACGGGTTCGGCTTTGAAATAGAGCACGTCGCCGGGTGCATTGCCTCCGGGCTCAGGGAGTCGCCCCTCATGCCGTTAGAGGAGACGCTTCAGACAGCCGTCTTGATGGAAAAAATTCGCCGGGAATGCGGGATAAGTTCGCCCGACTTTTAAAATTCGTTTCGGTTTAAGCTTAAGTGAAAGTTCAGAATTATTGAGATGGAAAGAGTTGCTTTTGAAATAGCGGGTCACCCGATCTATTGGTACGGGGTGATGTTCGTTCTGGGCATCCTGGCTGGTGTCTGGACTGGGGCGCTGCGTGCACGGCTCACGTCGGTTACTCCCAAAGAATTCATGGATTCGATTCCCTGGATTGTGGGCGGCGCCCTGATCGGTGCCCGGGCACTTTTCGTCATCACCTACTGGGATGAGTATTTTGCCGGCCAGCCCTTGTGGGAAATTTTTGCGGTCCAGCGCGGCGGTTTGATTTATTTCGGAGGGTTCCTCTTCAGCGTAGTGACGACGGCGTTTTATCTGGTGAAGAATAAAATACCGGTCTGGATTTTTCTCGATATTCTTGGGCCCAGTCTGGCGGTAGGTCATGCTCTGGGCAGGTTGGGCTGCTTCATTAACGGCTGCTGCTATGGTTGCCCGACCGGCTCCGGTTATGGATTCTCTTACCCCGATTGGCATGAAACCCACGGAACGCATCTCCACCCCGTGCAGCTCTATGAAATGGGACTGAACCTGATTCTCTTCGGGTTCCTGGAGTATTTTTTCCGACGCCGCACGTATAACGGACAGATCACGGCCTATTATCTGGTTGGTTATGGGCTCATCCGTTTCACGACCGAGTTTTTCCGCGGCGATGTACCCGGTGTTTTCCTATCCCTGACGCAGGCCCAGTGTATTGCCGGGCTGATTTTTGCCGTCGGTGTGGGACTTTGGATTTATCGGCGCGGGACCAATCCGACCCTTCCCCCTTCTCAGAATGGAAAAAAATAGCGAGCAATTCAGAATTGAGGTAAGCCTGCCCGGCGAGCGGATGGATGTCTTCCTGAAGGCTCGCTATCCAGAGCAATCTCGCGCGACTCTCCAGCGCCTCATTGCCGAGGGCCACATTCAGGTGAATGGGGAAAATATTCGCCCGACTCGCCATCCCCGTGCGGGCGACCTCGTGACTCTTCACTGGCCTGAACCCAAACCGGCCGAGGCACAGCCCGAGGATATGGGGCTGGATATTTTGTTTGAAGATGAGTCACTCCTGGTCATCAACAAACTCCCCGGAGTCTGTGTGCATCCGGCTGCCGGCCATGTCGAGCATACGATTGTCAATGCGCTGCTCCATCACTGTCGGGGGCAATTGAGCGGCATTGGCGGCGTGGCGCGTCCGGGGATTGTCCACAGACTCGATAAAGATACCAGCGGCGCCTTGATTGCCGCCAAGAACGACGCCACCCACCAGAGCCTGGCCCGGCAATTCAAGGATCGCACGACCTGCAAAATCTATTTGGCGCTTCTCTGCGGAACCGGGATCGCTCGCGAGGGAAAAATAGACGCTCCCATTGAACGCGACAGCGTCAACCGCAAGCGAATGACCGTCAGTAAAGATTCCCGCAGCGGCCGTGAGGCCCTTACCACCTACCGCGTTCTGGCCAAGGGCGAGCATGTCACGCTCGCAGAAGTCCGGATTCATACCGGCAGAACGCATCAGGTCCGGGTTCACTTCAAGCATGTGGGCTATCCGCTGGTCGGCGATTCTCTTTACGGCAAGCGGCAGAATGCGCAGCTCAAGGAGAAGACCCGCTATGCGCTCGGGCGCCAGATGCTCCACGCCTGGAAGCTCTCCTTCACCCATCCCGCCAGCGGCAAACCGATGAATTTCACCGCACCGCTTCCGGAAGATTTTGCTCAGGCCGCCCAAAAACTCACCGGCTGGAATCCTCCCGTGGAGTCCTGAGGAGCATCAGCTCTCAAATTTTTCTGAATACCCGTAAAGCTCATATTTTTCGGTAATTGTATTTTGTAATATATTGCATATAAGCAATTTATAAATATTAAAAAAAATATCAGAGCGGGCTTGTAATCCTTTTTCGAAAGAGCTACTTTACGATCGAGTTTTGGTTACAGTGCGATTGGGTATAGCAGATGAAAAGTTGATTACTTCGTTGCAGTGTGTCCTGACTCCAGAATAGGAAGGAATATGAAAAAGAGATATGCCGTGCAGGCAACGATCGTAACGACAATTGCGGTTGCTGCTTCGGCTCTTACGATTGCGCAGTCGCAGTTGGAAATTACTTCATTCAGCCGTAATGGAAAACTGAGCTGGAAGGATACGGGCGGAACGGGCACGAACCGCGCTGTACAGTGGTCCCCGGACGGGACAAATCATTGGTACTCCTGGAAAGACGCTGACGCGAACCTTACCGGGCTGGGCCCCGAAGGCACTGTGGATGTGCCGATGTTCTACAGGGTCGTTTCGCCGGACCCCGACTATCAAGCGACAGAACACTATACCTATTTCGAAAAACTGCCGCTGTTTGATCCGCTCACCCCGCTCGATACAAATGAAATGCGGATCACTTTCATGGGCTCAATGATTCCCCTGCCGGTGCGCCGGGCTCAAGCGGAGATGAGCGTTTTCGTCGAGGTAGGCTGGCAGGATGATCCCAGCGACACCTACTATCATGGCAAGCCGGTGGATCAATTCATCTTCGATATGGGCGCCGGGGTCTCAGCCAATTATGCCGCCGCCAAGGTGGGCTATCGGCTGATGGATAAGGTGTTCATTAATCACCTGCATGGCGATCACATGAGCGATCTGGTCCATACCTACTGCTTCGGTCCCTCGGCAGACCGCAAGTCCCCGCTTTATGTCTGGGGCTCGGGGCCGACCGGCATTGAAAGCCCGGCCAATTCCGGTAATTTTTACGATGACGGAGTAAAAGCTTTTTGCTCGCATCTGCGCGAAGCACTGCGCTGGCATACGGAGAGCTTCAGCTTCCAGGGTACCGCCTATGAGGATTACCAACCGCCCACTCAAGCCAGTTGGGGTTTGCCGCATGAGCCGCTGCCCGTTGGCGAGGATGCCCCTAATGACGCTTACGCCATGGTGCCTATCGAGTTGGATTGGAGGCAGGTCGGCGGAGTGGCCTACAGCAATGCCCTTACGAGTGCAACCATCACGCACTTCCCGGTAATCCACTGCCGCAAGGGCTCCATGGGCTATAAACTGAGCTGGAAAACTCCCGGCGGTGACGAGTTGAACATGATTTATACGAGCGACACCAAGCCCGAAACAAACTGCGTCGAGCAGGCCAAAAATGCCGGCAAGGGAGTCGATGTCTTCATCCATGAAATGGTGGTCCCGCCGGATGTCTGGTCCTATAAAAGCATGGGCCTGGATGCAGCTCCTTCCGTTGATGATCCGCTCTATGCCGAATATCAAACGACGGTTAACGCGCTGATGAATATTCAGAATAGTTCTCATACGACGCAGGGGGCCTTCGGCTACATCCTGAAGCAGATCGAACCCAAACCCAAATTGACGATCGCGACCCACTTCCCGACAGCGGACGACACCGTGGCTAGTGCGCTCAACAGTGTCAAGGCGCATTGCCCGGAGGTCGAGATGGGGCGCGACCTCATCTGGTCTTTTGATCTTATGGTGATCCGGGTGTTCCCGGACCGGATCGAACAGTGCCGGGCAGCAGTATCGGATTATAGTTTTTATCCGCCTGCGAGGCTTTCGGGCAAAACCCTGCCTCCCAAATATAACGATGGTAAAGGAGGCGGTGATCCGTACTATCAGATAGACCTGTCATCGGAAATCCCGGCCACGAACGAGCTCGGAGAAGTAAACTACCGGATCGACGGCTATTGAGATACGCCCACTGGCCGCCCATAACTTGTAGGGCGGTCCGCACGGAATTAAACAGGCGCCGCATAAAAACCGCATTCTTCCCGAATCGGTCTTTATCCGGCGCTTTTCAAAACGTTTTCCACCGCATCCGTCAGGATGCGCATTCTTGAGGTATGCGAATGTGTTTTGTATTCCCGCAGGTGTGAATTGTTTTCCTCTGCACCCCTTCGGGGTGCAGCAAATCTGAGGTATGCGGAGCATACCCATCTTATAGCCCGGGGTCGAAGACCCCGGGTACA
>CAZSTC010000084.1:0-9327 GCA_964609795.1 uncultured Verrucomicrobiota bacterium | reverse complement strand
GGGAGAATCGGTCTTCACTTTTTCCAGATATTCAGAAAAGTTTGTTGTGTATTGCTCCATCCCCTTTACGTTAAGCCCGAAGATACCTTGCGCCGGACTGGAAACTCACTCGCTTATGCAATCAAACAAATATCTGAAATAGATTATACTATTTTTTGTAAGAAAGTAAAAATTTTTTTATAAATGGAAATATAAAAATAATCGCAGGTGATATCAAGAAAGCGATAAAGAAACACATAAAAATGATCGTGCTCCAAGGGAGGGGTGGAGGAGTATATACTTGCTCTTCATTTGCATGATTTTCCTCATTCAACCAGCCTGCTGAGCGATATGCTTTCAGGTCGTTTTCAAAAACATCTTTATCCGTGGCAGAAACGGTATATCCTTCCTGCTTCAATTTGTATGCCAAGGCGATCCATTTGGCTATTTCTTTATTCTCGTTAATTTCTCTTAATGCGTGTATCCGCATTAAAATATGATGGATCTGATTATCTTTACAGTACTCTGGATACTTTTTTTCAATGTTATCTAATAATTGAAAACCAATTTCCTTTTCTTTTAATTGAAATGCAAGACCGGCTGCTTGTTCCATCCAAAAACCATTTGGTGCTACTCCGTCTATAATGTTGTTTGTAGTACAAAAATATGACGTCAAAACCTCTTTAGCCTCATTGGTCTGACCCTTTATAACCAGGTTATTACCAAATGAGAAAACACTCATATTGAGCAGAAAATTGGTCTTTTCTGTATCATATAGTTGTTTCATGACCTTCATCGCGTTTGTCCACTGTTGGGTATTTGCGTAGGCTTCCAACAGAGACGCACTCAGTCCCTCCTGAATCGGTTTATCTTTATCGGACTTGAACCGCAGAGAGAGTTCTTCGATTACTTCTACAGCCTGTTGGAAACTTAAATTCTCCAGTGCAACTTTAGCTGCCTCAAATCCAAAGGTATAGCCTTCGGGAAACTTGTCTTGCTGCTCTCGAACATATTGTTCCAACAAATTACATCCATCCTCATAACCTGTTGGAGATTGAAAACAAGTCCTGGCTTGTTTTAGTAAAGGTTCCGTGTCGTATTGAGAAGAAACCTCGCCCAGCACAGCTGTGCAACATACCAAGGTTATAATTCCCAGCCATTTATTTAAACGCTCTCTCATAACTATTCGATTGTTGATGCACAGAAAAACACCCCCCCAAAACGCAAGATATATGAACACATTATCACACGCTACCACCACGCTTCCAATGCACTCTAAAAAAACTAGTCGCAGGGATGCCCTACTGAGTCGCAAGGAGTTGGTTGCGGCGCATCCGGATTTCCCGGACACCTGGGGTAATAACTGGTTACTGTTGACAATGAAGCTGTTCCTAAATATTCGATGGTTCCATTACAAGTTCTATAGTGTATGATCCGTGTTAGGGTATAATCTTTCGCAGCATCAACATTGTGGGCTGTACACCAGGTATTTATTGTCATCTCTGCTGTTCCTGAAGATCCTACCGTAGTTTCTGTCTCCCAACCCGATTCTAAACCAAACTCAACAGGACTCGCCGTAATGTTTCCAGACACCGAAAAACTATATTTTTCCAATGTTGATTGATGAACCGACCCGGAAATTTTTATACTGGGAGCTGGAGTTCCCTTGCATATACAAGAGCCATTAGAACCAACGGCCAATACACTTACCTGTACTCCACTATGTGTGGAGGTTATAGGGCCCATCTCATAATAAAAACACCCAGCGCGTCCGACACTCAACGGCGCTAGACACACTAAAAACGCATTTAATAATTTCATAACAGAGAGTCCCAATCCTCGATCATCAAGGAATTTATAGAATTCAAACCACAGTCTAAAAAAAAAGAAAAAAATGTCAAGCCCTTTAATCCCATTACCTCAAAAAAATGTGCATCCCGCATCATCTAAAAAACAGGCGTTCCATCGCCGATGCAATACGTCGGTCGGCGTTTTTTGCTTTCAATTGACGGGGAGATTGGTTTCACTAGAGGCAGAACGGGTTCCGCAGGGGCCCGAGATGAAAGCGCCCATGAAAGAAAAGACTGACCTTGAGACGCCAGGCCAGGAGTGGAAGAAACGCCCCCCATTAAAGGAGGAGTTAGCCCGGTTCCTGGGTACCTTTCCCGATAAAGTGTTGTTTTTGACGCTGACAGGGCTCTGGTTCCTTCTCTTTCACCTTTTCGGCAATTCCACTTTTGGTTATACGGATACCTCTTCGCTCTTTGGCTGGCTCGATTACGATTACGGGATGAAAGCGGGCGATGAGCATGGGTACCTGGTGCCCTTCGCGTTCCTGGCGCTGATCTGGTATGAGAAGAAGCGCTTCATGGAGGTGAAGAAAGAGCAGTGGTGGCCGGCGGTGATTCTGGTTCTCATCGCCATCGGGATTCATCTTGTGGGCTACCGGGTTCAGCAGGTGCGCATTTCGGTGATCGGCTTTTTCCTGGGCTGGTACGGCATCATGGGGATGGTCTGGGGACCGGCCTGGATGCGTGCGGTCTTTTTCCCCTTTATTTTATTTGCCTTCTGTTTCCCGATCGGGACTCTGGCGGATCGGATTTCGGTACCGCTGCGGCTGCTCTCTTCGGTGATTACCGAGGATGTATCCAATCTCCTGGGGATCAAAGTGATTCGCAACGGGACGATGCTTTCGAACCTGGCTGGAGATTATCGATACGAGGTGGCGGCGGCCTGCAGCGGGTTGCGCAGTCTCATCGCGACTCTGGGGATCGCCATCGTCTATGGATTCCTGACATTCAAGACGGCCTGGCGCCGCGGGGTCATGGTATTGAGCGCGATTCCTCTGGCCGTGGCGGCGAACGTGACGCGCCTCATGATGATCATATTTGCCGGGGAAGTATTCGGGCAGGAAGGCGGCACGTATGTGCACGACAGCTCGATTCTGAGCATGGTCCCTTATCTGGTGGCCTTTTTTGGGATGTTCCTCATTGCGCATTTCCTGCGTGAGGACCGGGGTAAGGAACGAAAGCGGTCGGTGCCCGATGACCCGGAAAATGGGGAAGAACTACTTGAAAAAGAGGAGGTGTCCCGTGACTAGAAAAGTGCTGATGAACCGCTCCGGACTTTGGATGGTGCTGGTGCTCTTTTTGCTGATGGGCGGTACGGCCGGAGCCTGCTGGTATTTCAAGACGCATCAGGTAATGGGCGAGCCGGGAGTGAGGATCGTGGCCGGAGAGCTTTATAATGAGAAAGGGGAGTTGGTCCGGACTAATCGGGTCGATTTACCCGAAGATGTTGACCAGATCAAGAGTATGCCCTGGCCCATTACGATTCAGGAACTGGATTGGCTGCCGCCCGATACGACGTACGGACGGAGGCGTTACCTGGCGCCCGGGGGCAATTTCCTGAGCGATTTGAATGTGGTCGTGATGGGTAAGGACCGGACCAGTATCCATAAGCCGCAGTATTGCCTGCCCAGCGGCGGCTTTGAGATCAGTAGCGAGGAGACCATTACGCTGCCGATTACGCTCAAGGACGGCAGTGAGCAGAAGGCGCAATTGATCCGAGCCGGCCGCACCTTCAAGAACGCGGAGGGACAGAACCAGGAGATTGGAGCGCTCTTTTTCTATTACTTCGTGACCGACGGACAGACGACCCCGGACCATGTCGATATGCTCTGGAGAATCAGCAGGGAGCTGGTCCTGAGCGGCAAAACTCAGCGCTGGGGCTACGTCTCGATGATGACGCTTTATCAGCCCGGCCGGGAGGAAGAGGCGCTGGAATGGAGCAAAGAGCTCCTGAAAAAAGCGGTCCCTCGTTTCCAGTTTTCGGCCCAGCCGTGAGTGGTCCCCAAAAGAGGGTTGCAATCGGGGTCTGTTTGAGATAGGTTTTCAAAAGGATATGTCCAGTGTGGGAGAGCAACTGCGAAGAGCCCGCGAAGCCCGAGGGTTGACGGTGGAGCAAATCGCTGAAGAGACGAAGTTAATGCTGGCGCAGGTAAAGGCGCTGGAGAGCGGAGATTACTCGGCTTTTCCGGCGATGGTTTATGCGCGCGGCTCGATCAAGAGCTATGCCGATGTCGTCAAGATAGACCCGACCCCTCTTCTGGAGCAGCTCAAGGAAGAGCTACAGGGAAAAACCGGGGATGTTTCTCAGCCATATTCCGAGAATATGGGTGAGGATGGCCTTTTCTGGCGTCTGTTGATGGCGGTCAAAACGGTGATGCCGCTGGTGGTGATTGCGCTCATTCTGGGTGGTGCGGTTATCGGTTACACTCTCTGGAAGAACCAGCAGGGCAAGGACCCTCTGATGGCGCTGGGTAACGGGCGTTATGAAGGGGCGACTCAGGCCGAGCATGTGGTGGAGACGCTCTCGCTGCCGCCGCTTCCTTAAGCGGTGAGGCTTCCGGACAATCCGGATTATATTCGCAAATTTTGAGCCCGGCGGACGACCCCGGAGAGATTGGATTCCGTATTTAATCAGAAGGGTGACTCCGGCGCGGTTTGGGCTTTTTCCTTCTTCCACGCCGGAAAGGAGAGATAGAAATGCAGGAGAAACGACGGCATTGGAACGATGCCTGGAGTTCCATATTGGAGGATTTTCCCGAAGGCTCGGTTTTACCCCTGGATGGGGTTGACCCGAGCGCGGCTCCGTTTTTGGCGGATCAGTTGAGGCGTCTGGGCCGGTATTCCCTCCTGGCGGTCAATGGCGGAGCCCGAAATCAGGAGCTCTTTCATCAGGATATGCTCTCCTGGAGCTCTCTGGATTCAAAAAACTCCAATTCCAACGGGATCTATTATTTTCCTTCCTGGGAAGTTCTGCCCGAGGAAGAGCGTCTGCCCGAAGCCGAGACTCTGGGCGAGCGGCTCCAGACATTGATCGGGTTGCGGGGGCTGCGCCGGAGCTCTGAGCCTGCCTGCGTGGTGGCTCAGGTGGATTCGATTCTTCAGAAAACTTTTTCTCCTTCCTGTTTCGAGCAGTATTTATGCACCTTGAAAGTGGGTGAGGAGTGCGACCCGCTGGCGCTCCTGGATAAACTCGAGAGCTGGGGCTATGACCCGGTGGCGAAGGTAGCCCAGAAAGGCGAGTTCGCGGTCCGCGGCGGAATCGTGGATATCTACCCGCTCTCAAGCCTCTGGCCGGTGCGGATTGAATTTTTCGGTAAAGAGGTGGAGTCGATGCGTGAATTCGATCCCAATACGCAGATATCCCGGCAGACGCTCGAGGAGGTCCTGATCGCTCCGGCAGGGGAGATGGGGATTCTGAGGCGGCATCTGCGGGCGAAGTCGCCGGAAGATAAACTCGAGGAATTTGCGCTCTGTCTATTGGAGTGGTTTGCAGGCGAGGTAATCCTCCTTATTTCCGACCCGGGCAAGGTCTGGGATAGCCTTAATCTATTTCGCTCCCAGCCGGGCGGTTGGAGCCCGCTCATTCAGGAATGGGAGTTTCTGGTTGCCGATTTTCTTAAGCGCGGCGGGCGTATTCTGCTGGTGGGTGATTGCGACGTGATCGATCTGCAAAATCTCCTGGGAGAGGGTATCCGCATTCTGGAGCCACGAACCCTGCGTATGGAGCCGCCGGAGGTTTACACACCGTTCCCGGCCGAGGGGAGTCTGGAGCTCTTGGATCAGCATCGAGAGCGGCTCTTCCGGCAGATACTGGAATGGGAAAGAGAGGGGTATCAATGTCGGATCAGTTTCACGAACCCGGGCGAGGATGTCCGGATTCGCGAGCTCTGGAGCGATCATGTTCTGGGACGGCAGGTGCCCGAGCTCGTGCCGGCGGCTCTTTCCAGGGGAGTGGTGGCGCCGGAGCTCAAGTTCGCGCTGGTGAGCGACAACGATATTTTCTGCCGGCGCAAAACTCAACGCTCCCGGCGTCAGCGTAAAGCCCAGGCGGTCCAGAGCCGCTCGCAGTTGGAGATCGATTTTGACCATATCGAAGAGGGTGATATCGTGGTGCATCTGCAGCATGGCATTGCTAAATATCAGGGGATCGGCAGAATGCCCCAGGGAGCGGGCCGACGTCATCCAAGCGTCACCGATTCGCCCGAGTGCCTCATTCTGGAATTTGCCGCCGATGAACCCTTCGAGCCGCCGCCGCGCCTCTACGTGCCGGTAACCGAGGCGCATCTGGTCAATAAATATATCGGGGTGGGACGCGCTCAGCCGCCTCTGAGCCGATTGGGCGGCAAGCGCTGGAAGGCGGCCCGTGCCCAGGCTGAAAAGGCGATCGAGGATGTGGCCAGCGATATGTTGCGAGTGCAGGCAGTGCGCGAGGCCGAGAAAGGTTTCTCTTTTGCGCCGGACTCGGAGTGGCAGCATATTTTCGAGAACGCTTTTGAATACGAGGAGACGCCTGATCAGCTCCTGGCGATTCAGGATACCAAGAAGGATATGGAGGGAGCGCGGCCGATGGACCGGCTGGTCTGCGGCGACGTCGGTTTCGGCAAAACGGAGGTGGCTATCCGGGCCGCTTTCAAGGCGGTGATGTCGGGTAAGCAGGTGGCCGTCCTGGCACCGACGACGGTTCTGGTGCAGCAGCATTTCAATACGTTCCGGGAGAGAATGGCCGGCTACCCCTTCCGCATTGAGAATATTTCACGCTTCCGAAGCCGCAAAGACCAGAACGAGACGATCCGGCAACTGGCCCTGGGCGGCATCGATATCGTGATCGGGACCCATCGGCTCATCCAGAAGGATGTTCACTTCAAAGACCTGGGCCTCTTTATCGTGGATGAGGAGCAGCGCTTCGGCGTCCGGCAAAAGGAGCGGATCAAGAAACTCAAAGCCTTAATCGACGTCCTGACGTTGACGGCAACGCCGATTCCCCGGACTCTCTACATGGCGCTCTCGGGCGTCAAGTCGATGAGCTGCATCCAGACGCCTCCGCAGGAGCGCTTGCCGGTGAAGACGGTCGTCTGCCAGTATAGCGACGAGGTGATCGAGCAGGCAATCCGGCATGAGCTCAACCGCCAGGGGCAGGTCTTCTTCCTGCACAATCGGGTGACGAGTATCCAGAGCGTGGAGCTTAAATTGCGCAAGCTGGTGCCGCAGGCTCGAATCGCAGTGGGCCACGGGCAGATGGAGAGCGATGAGCTCGAAGAGGTGATGTCGAAATTCGTCAACGGCGAGGTGGATATTCTCCTTTCGACGACGATTATCGAGAGCGGGCTGGATATCCCCAATGCCAACACCATCATCATAGACCGGGCCGACCATTTCGGTTTGAGCGAGCTTTACCAGTTGCGCGGACGTGTGGGCCGCTATCGCCATCAGGCTTATGCCTACCTGCTTATTCCGCGTCACGCAGCCCTTCTGGCCGATGCCCGTAAGCGCATCTCGGCCATCAAACAATATTCGCGACTGGGCTCCGGGTTCAAGATCGCCATGCGCGACCTGGAGATTCGCGGTGCGGGCAATCTCCTGGGCTCGGAGCAGAGCGGCCATATTACGGCTATCGGTTTTGACCTCTACTGCAAGCTGCTCCAGGAATCGATCAGCCGCTTCAAAGGTGAGAAGCCCGAGGAGCGGGTGGAGACCCGGATTCATCTGGATTTCCTCCTGCCGGAGGACCAGAATGGCGTCAGTGGAGTACCGACGGATTCGAGCCAGCTGATTCCCTTATCCTATATAAATGACCCGGTTCAGCGGCTGGAGATTTACCGTCGCCTGGCCCAGGCCCGTTCCGTTGAGGAGTTGGCGCCGCTGGAGGAAGAGCTCCGGGACCGCTTCGGCAAGCTGCCCGCCGGCGTGAAACATCTCCTCATGGTCTACCGGGTGCGGGTAATCGCCTCACGGAAGCGAATTACCGAAATCGAATCCCGTGAGAACAAGGTCAGCATCGTGCGTAACGGCGCGCCGCTCATGGTCCATGGCCGGCTGCCGCGCTTTGCGCAGAAAACGACCCAGGGCAGGTTGAAAGAGTTGCTGGCCCTGGTTGAGAGTCTTTCTATATAACCAACAGAATGTAAGGAAATGAAAAGAACCAAAACAGATTTGAAAAATAAATGGGTGGTCATTACCGGGGCCTCCAGCGGATTTGGCAGAGCGGCCGCCGTGGCCTTTGGCTCGGCCGGAGCTCAATTGATGCTGGGTGCACGCCGGCTCGACCGACTCCAGGAGACCGCACGGCTGGCAACTGAGGCCGGGGCTGCCTCCGTCTGCCCTCTTTATCTGGATGTGAGCAGCACTCCCAGTGTGGAAGAGTTCGGCAATGCCCTGATCGAGAGAACGCAGGAGGTGCAGGTCCTCGTCAATAATGCCGGAGGTGCCCTGGGAGTGGATCCCGTTCTTGAGGGTAAGGACGAAGATTGGGAAACGATGTTCCAAACCAATGTGCTGGGGCTCCTGCGTGTCAGCCGCAAGGTCATACCGCTCATGCTCAAGACCGAAGGCGCCCTGGTGATCAATGTCGGCTCCATCGCCGGCCGGGTCGCTTATGAAGGCGGCAGCGCCTACTGTGGAGCCAAGGCGGCGGAGCTGCAGATCAGCAAAGCGCTGCGGCTGGAGCTCTGCGGCACGCCGGTCCGGGTGACCAGTCTGGACCCCGGGATGGCCGAAACCGATTTCTCGCTGGTGCGCTACAAAGGCAATGAGAATAAGGCCAAGGAAGTCTATCGCGGTTTGGAGGCGCTCAGCGCGGAGGATATCGCCGAAACGATGCTCTGGCTGGCAGAGCGGCCCGCCCATATTTGCGTGGATGAATTGGTAATTAAACCGACGGCACAGGCTGCTCCGCATAAGGTTTTTCGTAAATAAATCACTGTGATAAATTTTTTCAGGTTGAAGGAATTCAGTCTACCTGTGTTTGACAACCTTGAATTTGTGGACTACTTTCCCAGCGTGCTTCTAAGAGGAAGCACGCCGGGTGAGACCGGTTTGTCTTATTAACTCTGTTTGAAGACATGTGAGACAATGTTTATGAAAAAAATAGTTTCTATATTGTGTATTGCTGCGGCGTTTATATTCGCCTCACAGACTAAGGCGGATGACACCTATGGCATACACTACAATAACACGGGGCCCTGGGTTCCCGGTTATTGGGAGAATCCTGATACAGGAGAGCAATCCAGTACATGGAAATCCGGATGGACACAGGTTCCCGGGCATAACGACACGATTGGCGCCTGGCACCTGAACCCCACCGGTCAGGCCTATACAGCTTTGAAAGACTCTTCTCTCTCGCTGAATATTGAGAGGAACAACACTGCGAGTGGTTTCAGTTACGGTACGTTCCAATATGATTCAGGTACGGGACAGATCGTAGCCAGCAGCGAAAAATTCATTGGCTCTGTCGGAGCGGGTGAGCTGGGCAGCGGGGTTTCGGTTGCCTACACCGCCGGTG
>CAZSTC010000083.1:3355-9557 GCA_964609795.1 uncultured Verrucomicrobiota bacterium | reverse complement strand
CGCCAGAACTCCGGCCACTATTTTATTTTTTTCGCTCAACACCCCGGAGCAACACCTTAGAGCACGATAGATGGCTTTGACCTCACCCTCCTGGATGTCAAAATCGACATTCAGCCCACTTGCAGGAGGGACCGCATCCTTCCATTCGCTCGCAACGAACGTGTACCGCTTACCATCGCTACCGGTGATGACTCCGCTTTCCGTCTGCGCGATGTAATATAAGACCCGTCCTTGCATTAACTTTCCCTTTCGAAAGCCCGGATTGCAATACATCCCGACCTTTTTTCAATGCAATTAAAAACGGCAGGCTTAATCCTGTTTTTTCAGATGAGGCTTCGGTCTTTTAAAACCAGGGTCTTCTGCCGTTGACGTGATTTCTCTCGAACTCTTCATCGGAGCTGACCAGGTACAAGATCCCCTCAATAACGGCTATCACACCTAATATAAAATTGGGAACACCGAACATGAAAACTGTCAACACCCACCCGACAGTGTTCGTCAGCAAAAAAACCAGCCCGGGGCCAATATAGCCCAGGTAGAATTTGTGAGCCCCCAGCCAGCCCAGTAAAATCGCAAGGACTCCGGCCACTATTTTATTTTTTTCGCTCATCACAGCGGAGCAACACCCCAGTGCCCGATAGATGGCTTTGGCTTCACCCTCCTGGACTTCAAAATCAACGTTCATCCCCCTGGCAGGAGGGATCGTATCCTTCCATTCGCTCGCAGCGAACGTGTAGCGCTTACCGTCATTGCCGGCGATGACTCCGCTTTGCGTCTGAGCGGTGTAATTTAAGATCTGGCCTTTCATTCACTTTACCTTTCGACAATCCGGATTACAACACGCTCAGGAACATTTGTCAACCGATTCAGAAACAAAAGGATTCAGTTTTTTTAGATGAGGCCCCGTTTTTTGAGGAGCTCTTCCATCGCCTTATCCATCACGAGGTCAGCCAGAGGCCGCGTGCTGTGGTCCAGGGCGGTCGTGGCTGCTCTGAGCTTCAAGGTATCTCCGGTTTTGGTCTTGGGGTTCTCGGTTTCCAGCATCTCTTCAATGTGGCTCAAGGCGGCTTCGATCTTCTGACGCTGCTCGGCCGGGAGTTCGCCGCCGCAATCGGTGAGCCCGTTGCGGGTAGCCAGGATCGTATCGCGTGCACGGATTTTAGCCTCGATCCATTGCCGGGCCTTCATGTCGTCGCGGGCGTTGTCGATCGATTCCTGCACCATCTTCTGCACATCCTCGTCCTTCACATCGATCGTCGATTTGAGCGGGACCACCATCTCTTTACCGGTCTTCACATCGCGCGCCAGCACGTTCAGAATCCCGTCGGCATCGATGGCGAACTGCACACCCACACGCGGCACACCCTTGGGTGCCGGTTCGAAATCGAGCGTGAAACGGCCCAGGCTCCAGTTATCGACCGCCCGTTCGCGCTCACCCTGCAAAACATGGATGAGCATATTGGGCTGGTAGTCGACCGCCGTCGTGAACATCTCCCCGGCCTTGGTCGGTATGGTCGTATTGCGCGGGATAATCACGTTCATGAGCCCGCCGAAGGTTTCAATCCCGAGCGATAGCGGGGTCACGTCCAGGAGAAGCACCTGATTGAGATTGCCCGAAAGTATCTCGGCCTGCACCGCTGCGCCCAGGGCGATCGCCTCATCCGGATGCTGGGTTGTGTTGAGTTCCGGCCCCTTGCTCTCCGGGTTATCGGGGTCGGCACAGTGAAACACCTCCGAAACCAACCGGCGCATGAGCGGCATCCGTGTTTGACCGCCCACCAAGATCACCTGGTCCAGGTCTTCGGGCTCCAGCCGTGCATCCGAGAGCGAGTGGAGGCAGTGAGCCCGGGTACGCATCACGATGTCGCCCGTCAATTCTTCAAGCTTCTGGCGGCTCAGCTCGCAGTCCAGACTGTATTGCGGCGTGAGGAAAGGAATCGAGATCCGGGTCTGGGTGACCTTACTGAGCTGCTTCTTGGCCTGCTCGGCCACTTCGCGAACACGCGCCGCCTGCTCCAAATTCTGAGTGACATCGAGGCCAGACTCTTCCCGGATTTTCTCGACCAGATATTCCACGACCCGTTTATCGAGGTCATCGCCGCCCAAACGGGTATCTCCGTGAGTGGAAAGCACCTGGAAGACGCCCTTATTAAGCTCAAGAATACTGAGGTCAAAGGTCCCTCCGCCGAAATCGTAAACGGCAATCTTGGAGCGATCTTTGAGTTTATCGAGCCCGTAGGCCAGAGCGGCTGCCGTCGGTTCATTGATGATTCGTTCCACGGTGAAGCCGGCCAGTTCGCCCGCCTTGCGCGTTGCGCTGCGCTGAGCGTCGTTGAAATAGGCCGGCACCGTAATTACGGCCCGCGTGACCGGCTCGCCGAAAAACGCTTCCGCATCTTTTTTGAGCTTGGCCAGGATCAGCGAAGAAATCTCCTCCGGTGTCCATTGGCGCCCATGCAGGTTGATCGTCACTCCCTCGTGGCCCTGACCGCCGACCGGATAGGTCACGAGCATCTCCTCCTGGGCGATCTCGTTGCCGCGGCGTCCCATGAAGCGCTTAATCGAATAGACCGTCCGTCCGGGCTGGAGCACACGCCCGCGTGCAGCCTCCCATCCCACGACCGGCTCGGAATCCGGTCCGGGGAAATAGACCACCGACGGGGTCAATCGCTGACCCTGACTGTCTGCCATCACTAGAGGAATCCCTGAATCAACTGTCGCCGCCAGCGAGTGAGTCGTCCCTAAATCAATGCCGATAATTCTACTCATCAACCGCTCAAAGTATGGCCTCAAAAAGCTCTTTTTTCAAGGGACCAGCCGAATTTAAAGGCGAATGGGAATAAAACCGCCTTTTCAAAGTGTGGTCATTATCTGTCAGTTAGGCTTACCTGGCCCGGCCGATCAGCTTGAAGGTGGAAAGCACCCCTTTATGATCTGTCGGCCAGCCGCCCGCCGGTTCAATAAAGGAGTCCTCGCTGTCGTTGGGGACCCTTTCGTATTTCACAATATCGCCCGCAGGAGCCACTACCCAGGAATCCACCGCGCGGAGCACCTCTTCGGGACTGTAGTAGATGAAATCAATCCGGTCACGCTCATCGACTTCCGGAGCGCAACCCAGACTGCTCACGGGCAGGGCCGGGTTATTCACGGGGTAAGTGAACCCTGGATGGGTCACCGGATTCGGGTGAATCACCCGGTAGGAATCCAGATACCCGGATTCATGCAGCATCGTGGAGAGGTCCCAATCGATCACCACGCCGTTATGATCTCGTAGTTGGGCCGTATCCGCCTGCCAATCCAGGTGCGAAGGCTCGTTGAAATCGCCGCAGATGATAATCCCCCGGCCCTGAAGGCGCTCGCGGTTTGCATCGGCGATCACTACTCTCATAATTTCATCCCGGTAAGACTCCCTGCTATCTTTCAAAAGTTCTTCAATATCTGTCACCCGAGCTGCCACTTTCTTCCAACTGCTGCTCCCGTAAGATCGGGGCAGATACGCTGCATAGTGACGAGCATCCAGATGCAGCGAGTAAAAAGCGATCGCGCGGCCCCGAATATCCACCAAAGCCTTGGTCGCCGATCCGCGATCATTGCTATCCCATGGCGATAAAAATTCCTGCCGGGCAATAGGATATTTTGAAATAATACCGGTGCTGAAGCTCTTCTCTCCATAGTAAACCAAACCGCGCTCTCGAAGCGCCGCGACCACCCGACCAATAAAATCGCTGTCATTATAATTCCTCACTTCAGAGAAGGCCACCAGGTCCGGCTCCAACTGCACAATCTGTGCTACAGTCAAATCGAAGCCGTTTTCCACCCGCGTTGCTTCCTGCAAGACATTGAGGGAAAACACCTTGATTTCAGGCGCATCCGCATGGCGATTGCCCGAAACGCACCCACCCAGCGTGATACAGAGAGAGAGAAAAACTGACCACCAATACCCTTTTTTCATGAGGGGACTCTAGCGGATTCCAAACCCCTTCGCAATCCATTTCAAAGAATAAAAAACCGGATAGACCTCTAGGTAAGTGAAATCAGCTCTACTTCAGTGCGTTACCCTGTCATTGTGGAACTTTTTGAAAGATTCTGAAAAAACAAGTTCTTTTACACCCGTAAACATGTTGCCTTCCTTAACATTTTTTTGGACAATTGACCTGTGTTGCTATTCATTAAAGAGTTATCCGGGCTGGAAGGGAAATTCTTCAAAAGATTTTCCAAAGGATCAGGGTTCTCCCGAAATCCTGTTCCTGCACGGTTCTTTTTGGATAGCAGTACTTGTTCATTGTTTGTAAAAAGCAACTAATAGTCACGTAATTCATACTATGAAGAAAAAATTAACATTCACGGCCGCTCTTCTCTCGGCGGCGCTTCTGTCTCACGCAGGAGTGCTGTTTACGGAGAATTGGGATTTTGCCGCCGCTTCGGAAGCGGAGCTCGATCCCGCTCGCTGGGTCGTAGATAATGGATGCTTTGGAGATGGTATCTATAGCCCTTGCTTTGGTAATTTTACCTTTGGCGTTTGGGCAGATGGTACACTCAACTTCGAAGGCTCCAATGGCAATCAGGGTTATTGGGCAGGTTATGCTTTAAGAAGCGTACCGACCTTCACTGCCAGTGCCGATAAGGTTCTGATTGTGGAAACCAAACGCATTAGCCATACGCACACTGTCCAGAGCGGCTCTGCTACCCGCACGGGGCTTTGGCTAATCGCTCCGGATAAATCCAAGTGGCTGCTCTATGCCGATAACTTTGGCGAAAGCGACTGGGGTTACAACCCTTATTCGGGCACCGCCTCCGATTACCCGGTCAACAACCCCGCAAATGTCGGTTATAACCTGGGTACTTTGAATGGCACTTTTGCATCGGTCCTTCATAACGAAGTGGACCTCAGAGTGGTAGCCAACGGCACCAGCGCCAGCATGTACATGCGCGATCCCTACGCCGCTGAACCGACCTGGGTCTTTGGCGCGAACGTACCCCTCAATTTCGCGGAAAATATCGCTGTGGGTCTGGGTGTCTATACACGCGCTCCGCAGACGGCCACCCTCCAGGGTGACTATGTTAAAGCCTCTTTCGGACCCGTCACGGTCACTCAGATGGATTCCCTTTATTTCGGTAAGGATTCTCTCCTTCTGGAAAGCGGCAGCAGCTCGGATATCACCTTGAACGTGGCAGCCTCTTCGACTCCCTGCACGGTGACTCTGACCAGTTCCAATCCTCAGATCGCCATTCCGACGGGAGCCCCCGGCGGTACTGCAACGATTAACTTCGCCGCAGGTGAAACTCAGAAAACCGTCAGCGTCACCTCCGTGGGTGAAGGTCTGGCCAAATTCACCTTAACGGCACCCGAAACGATCTGGGTTAATAACTCTCTCCTCGTCACAGTGCCGGCAGCTGCGGGTGTGAAGCTCGAAGAAAACTTCGACACACTCGATTCCAATCTCTGGGAAATCAGCACCAAGGGCTATGAATACAGATCCTACCCCGCAGCTGATGTCACAGTCGATTTCTTTGGCGCCAAGGACGGTCAACTGGTCGCTGAGAATATGGTCGCATCGGTCAACTACTGGGGCGGCAGAAGCGTGGTGAGCAAGGGAACCTTCCTGGGCAGCACCACTACTTCGCTCAAAGTAACGGCTGACCTCTCTTACATGACCCATGAGGCAGGCGTCAGCACCTGTGCGAACCTGGTTCTGCGCAATGCCGACAGCACCAAATTCTTCGCTCTGCGCTGCAATCGCGGTGAAGGCGGCTGGCAATACAATACGGCCGTCGGCTCTGCAGGTACCAAACCCGGCGCATGGTCAGCCCTCAATGACGGCAATGCACACGAGATGCAGCTGGTCTATAACGGCAAAACCATGACGATGTACGTTGATGGTATTTCCGGCGGTTCCGTAAACTGGGTCTGCGATGACCCGATGTATGTCGAGCTGGGTATGTATGCTCGCGAAGTGGGAGCCAAAGGCAGCGGCGCTTATGACCGCGTTATCGTGGAAAATGTCCAGAATCAGTTACCTAAAGCAAGCGTTTCTCCGGCCACAGTGTATGCATACCCTCAGTTCGATAACCTGGTGGCGGTCACCGTGCCCGAATATGCAACCATGAGCGGAAATGTGGAGCTCACTCTCACCTCTTCCAATCCTGCGGTTGCCGCTCCGGAAACTCCGACGATCACCTTCCTGAAGGATGGCGAACCCAC
>CAZSTC010000083.1:0-3255 GCA_964609795.1 uncultured Verrucomicrobiota bacterium | reverse complement strand
CACGCCGTTGTGACTCAACAGATCAAAGATCAATTCTTCCCCACGGCTGAGTCACCCGTCATTATCGAGTACACTCAGGGACCTCTGGGCGGTGTCGGCTCCGTTGTCGTCGCCCTGGGTGCCGTCGTGAACCTCAATAACAACACGGCCTGCGCCTTCGGTTTCTCCCGCGGTGATATCACCGGATGGAATGCCTATCCTGATTACGCCTTCACGACCGATGCACGCCCCGGTGCCTACCGGACCGATCGCTTCCTGGATAACGGATATCACAAAGTCCGCCTGGTCCATAACGGAAGCGTTGTCCGCTACTATCTGGATGATGTCTACGGCGGCTCCATGGCCTCGGCGACCGATTGCATCACCTTCGCTCTGGGCGGAGATGCCTACAAGATTAATAACAACGTGGAATTCTCCTTCAGCGATGTGAAGGTCTACGGTGTAGCGACCATTGCAGTGGATGACACTCCGCTTAATCTCATTAACGGTTCTGACACTCTGGAAATCACGGTTCCCAATGCGGTCCTGAACCAGGGCACCACCCTGACTCTCACTATTGAAGACCCCACCATCGCCTCCTTTGATACAGGCGCGGTGAAGACGTTGGTCCTGGGTCCCACATCCTCCAACGAACAGTTGGTCACGGTCAATAAGTTGAAAGCCGGCCGCACGTTCATCTCTCTGGTGAACGATAAGGACTTCGTGATGACCGCCGACACGGTCACCGTATTGGCTGCCAATCCGGGCGAGCTTCTCTTCGAAGACCTCTTCATGGGCACGGAGATCAGCGCCACAGACTGGCTGCGCGAGGACAAGAGCTGGGAATCGACCAATCCCGATTCGGCAGGCGACCTCACGATCACTCCGGGTTGGGGTGTCATACTCGATTACAACCTTACGGCCAACTACTGGGGCGGTACCGCCTTCTGGACTCAGAAGAGTTACAAAACCAGCAAGATCGACCCGCTCTCCTTCGTGGTGGACCGCGAACAGTTCTCCTACGGTGAAGGTGCAACCGGTGCACGCTGCGCCATCCTCATTCGCAGCAGCGACGGCTCCAAGTGGATCCAGATCGCCGACGCCAGCGATACTGTCGGCTACATGGGCTGGGTCTACAATCACTATGTGGATAAACCGACCGGCGCTGGTGTCCAGATGGCTGCCTTGAATGCGCTCTTTGCCGATCGCGGCAAGCATACCGTCAAGCTGGTCGCAGATGGCCAAACGGTCAAAGTCTACGTGGATGATGTCCTGGGTGCTACCCTGAACTTCCCCGTGAAAGAAGACATTCAGTTCGGCTTCGGCATCTATACCAGAGCTATACCTGATGCGGCCTCAGCCTACTTCATGAGCGCGAAGATTTACGGCGCCGAAGATCCCGCTGTGAATCCTCCGGAAATCACCGACCAGCCGGCTGATCAATTCGCGGGTGTGGGTCAGAATGTTTCCTTCCAGGTCAGCGTCTTTGGCGAGGAGCTCACCTACGCCTGGTATCGCGGCGAAGAACTCATCGAAGGTGCCACGACCTCGACTCTGGCAATCCCCAATGCGCAGTTGGAAGACCAGGGTGAATACTCGGTCGTCGTCAGCAACGTCTCGGGCTTTGTCGCGAGCGAACCGGCCTACCTGACTCTCATCGAGAACGAAGTCTTCTCTGACGGCTTTGAAGGTCCGGAATTGAATCCCAATCTGTGGACCTCCAGCACCCGTTCCTTCGAGTACGACCAGTTCCCGAATGCAACCGGTACAACCGCATTGGAAGTCGCCAATGCCCTGGCCATCAATTACACCCTCACGGTGAATCATTGGGGCGGCATCACCTACTACACGGCCGACACCTTCAAAGCCAGTCCGGAGAACCCGGTAGTCTTTGAGGTTGATCGCGATCTCTTCGGCAGAAACGAAGGCGCGACCGGCTCACGCTGCTCCTTCATTATCAGCAGCGATGACACCGAGAAGTGGATCAACTTCTCCGAATCCACCGATAACGGTCCCCGTTATATTGGTTGGGGTTACAATCGCTTCATCGGTGAGTCAGGCGACAACCGCGGTGGTGCTGCCACTGCCTTTGCCAACCTCAATATCAGCCCCTTGACTGATCAGGGTGCTCACAAGGTGAGAATCGTAGCCGACGGCCAGACCGCCACCTTCTATGTGGATGGTTTTGCAGGTACACCGGTCCTCTTCCCGATCTCTGAGGGAATCCGTTTCGGTCTGGGCGTCTTCGCACGTGCAGTACCCGATAACGCCTGGGCAGTCTTCAAGAATGCATCCGTCTGGGTCGATGGCTCCGAGCCTCCGACGCCTCCGGAATTGGCCTTCGAAGTTGTAGACGGCAAGCTCATTCTGAGATGGGCCGTTTCCTCCGGCGCAACTCTGGAAGTCTCTCCGCAGGCCTCCGGCGGAACCTGGACTCATGCTGGCGAGCCGCTGCTTGATTCGGGTACCTTCTACTATGAAGTCCCCGTAGACTCAGGCACTGCCTACTACAGACTCGTTGCTGAATAGTCGTAAAGATAATTAGCGAACACGGGAGCGGCCTCTCATAAGCCCTCCCGCCTGAAAAACAAAGAGCCACCCTGTTCAATAGAGCAGGGTGGTCTTTTTATGGGCATCAACGGTTAACGGTCCGTATCCTGTCGCCGATATTTCAAGAGCTCCAGCAGGGCCGCCGCTTCAGCCGCATCGCGCTGGAGAAGGTACTCCGGAGTGGACAGCTTGAGCGCTCGCTCCAGGCGCATTCCCCGGGGCTCTCCCTCTACCGGGGCGGCCTCATTCAGGAAGAGTCGGCCCATTTGGCTTGCCTCCTCCTTCTGCGGGAAGATCAGGAGGGTCCCCGCCGGCAGGGTGCTCAGGACCGCATTGCCCGAGCCCAGACTGGGCATCGGCAGCCGGGAGCCCGTTGAGCCGCAGCCACCGCAGGAGATGATCAGCACGAGCGTCATCACCCGCTTGCCGATATTTTGCCATCGCTTCCAGGGCGCGCGCAAAGGATTGATCGAGCGCTTCATTCTTTTCCTCCTGAGTTATCGGGGAACCGTACCGTTTGAAGAGCCACAGTAGAAGCGGGATCGCCGCCGTGAAGAGACCCAGAATTGCCAGTGTGAGTGTCATACATACTCCAAAGAATGATTCCCTCCTTCCCGAAGAAGAAAATCCCTCTGGCAATGCTGGCAATCCCGGGGCTCTCGGAAGAAGATAAAAAAACCGCCCTCGTTTTTAATGAGAGCGGCTTTTACGCTTTCGCTTTTCGGT
>CAZSTC010000082.1:0-9573 GCA_964609795.1 uncultured Verrucomicrobiota bacterium | reverse complement strand
ACACCTACTTCAAACACCCCTCCTATTGGCAAATCGACGGCAAACCCTATTTCTCTGTCTACGACCTGAGCCAGCTCCTGGCCTCTTTCGGCTCCGTCGAGGAAACCCGCAAAGCTCTCGATCGCTTCCGCGAACGCACCCGGGCCGCCGGCTTTAATGGCCTCCACCTGGAAGCCGTCGTCTGGGGCCAGCCCGTTCTCCCCGTCGAGAAAGTCCCGGCAAATCCCGTCGAGCTCGTCGAAAAACTCGGCTTCGATGCCGTCACCTCCTACGTCTGGATTCACCACGTCGCTCTCAATGACACTCCCCAGACCGAGTTCCTCAAGGTCCGCGATGGATATATGGAATACTGGACCCAGGCCGAATCCCAGTTCAAAGTCCCCTACTATCCCAATGTCAGCATGGGATGGGATTCCTCCCCGAGAGCGCACCAGGATGATCCTCACGGCAACTTCGGCTATCCTTTCACCGCCTGCATTAAAAACAATACCCCCGAGGCTTTCAAAGAAGCCCTCAAAATGACGCGTCAACGCCTCGCCAACCGTCCGCCCTCTCAGCGGATTTTCAATATCAATTGCTGGAACGAGTGGACCGAAGGCAGCTATCTCGAACCCGACACCGTCAACGGGATGAAATATCTGGAGGCCGTCAGAGACTCCGCGAAATAAAAGGATAAATAGCTGAAAGCTATTGAGAAAGGCTCTAAAAACCGCATTTTCGTTCAATAGGCATTCAAAACGTCTTTACTTCCTCCTAAATGCCGTTTAACCTTCTGCAGCGGTTGGCCTCGTTCTTATAGAGGCTGATTCTGTAGGGATACTTGAAAATATAAACTGATTATGAATCTGGGAAACTCATTGTTAAAGAATTGGTTAACTTTACTGGGAATTGTCGCTTCCCTGGGTGCACTCTTTGTTTTCGTCCTCCTCACGGCTGTCGATTTCCTCTTCGGCCACAGTAGCCCCTATTTCAGCCTTCTGGCCTATGTCGCTGTGCCGGCCGTCTTTGTGGGAGGCCTCTTCCTCATCGTTGCGGGCCTGGTCCTCTGGTATTGGCTCAATAACCGCCCTGATGAACCCGGCAAAGGCTGGTGCTCCTACCTTAAGGTGAAAACCCCTGATCTCAAACTGGATTTGGGCAGACTCTCCACCTGGCTCGTCCTCATCTCCCTTCTGGTGGCCGTCGGCGTCTCCGGCGCTGTCGTCGCCTTTGCGGGCTATAAAGTCTATCATTGGAGCGAATCCGATGAATTCTGCGGCAAGCTCTGCCACAACACCATGGAGCCCATGGAGGTCGCCCATGCCAGTAATCCCCACGCCAAGATCAAATGCGTGGAGTGCCACGTCGGTCCCGGTGTCGAAGCTTACCTCTACGCCAAAATTAACGGCACCCGTCAGCTTTTCCAGAATGTAACAGGTACTTATCATACTCCCATCCCGGTACCCGTCGCCGCCATGTATGGCCGTCATCTTGATGGCAAAACCAAAATCGAGCACACCTGTATGGAGTGCCATTGGAATGAGCGCTATATCGGCCAACGCGGCAAAACCTTTACCCACTTCCTCCGCGATGAAGGTGACGCGAAAACCACTTACCGCCTGAGCTTCAATGTCGGCGGAACCGATCCCAACAATGGCTCGGTCAGCGGCATTCACTGGCATACTGCCGAAAACAGCAAGGTCGAGTTCGTCACAGAAAATAATAAGCGCGAGGGCAGGGTGATTTGGATTCGCACCACCAACCAGAAAGGCGAAAACAAAATCTTCTCACGCGATGAAGAACAGTATGACCCGGCTACCCAGAAGCTCTTCACCATGACCTGCCTCGAGTGCCATAACCGCCCGGCTCACCGCTATCACACACCCGTGGCCGCTGTCGATATGGCCTTTGAACTGGGTTCGCTTCCTCGTGAACTCGGCGAAAATATCAAGCTCAACGTCATTGAGCTCCTCACCGGTGAATACGAAACGCAGGCCGAAGCCTTTGAGAAAATCGCCGAAGGCATGAAAGCGGCCTACCCCGAAAGCGAACATCTGGCCGTGGCTACCAAAACCGTCCAGGACATCTATCGCCGCAATATCTTCCCCGAAATGAAATCCACCTGGGAAAACTATCCCAATAACCTCGGCCATATGCATTCGGAAGGATGCTCCCGCTGCCATAACAAATACGTCGTCGATGAGGAAGAAGGCGAATCCCTCCCCAACGGTTGTGATGATTGCCACATCATTCTTGCTCAGTCCAAAGAAGGCGATTGGGATGAGGCCGACCCGAAGGGTCTGGTTTTCAAGCACCCCGACGGCAACAGGCAGCGTAATGTCGCCGGCTGCATCACCTGCCACCACGGAACCTATTAAGAGTGAATCAGGGATTAAACCTCATGGGCAAGATGAACTCACCTTGATGTCGCCCCTCTGAACTCCCGCGGGAGCCCGATTGCCGCAATACGTTGCGCAAATAGAGCTCCCGCGAGGCTTATCCCCCTCATAAACCACCCGTAATTTACTCTGACCCGACAAACCATCCCTCCTACCCCGTGAGCCATATCTTTGAACAGTTCCTCAAACGCAAACCCGTCATAGGCGAAAAAGTCTTCCTCGCAAAAGGAGCCCTCATCTGCGGCGCGGTCACTCTCAAAGATCATGCCTCCGTCTGGTTCAATGCCGTCCTGCGCGCCGATATGAATGAAATGACGATCGGCAGCCACTCCAATGTTCAGGATAATGCCACCTTCCACGTCAGTCTGGATGCACCTCTGGCGCTCGGCGATTACGTGACCGTCGGCCACGGTGCCATCCTCCATGGTTGCAAAGTCGGCGATAACTGCCTGATCGGCATGGGCAGCATCCTTCTGGACCACGTTGAGATTCCTCCCTGCTGCATGATTGGTGCCGGCTCTCTAGTCACCCCCAAGCTCAAGGCAGCCCCAAACAGCCTCATCGTCGGCTCTCCCGCCAAAGTAGTCCGCCAGCTCGACCCCAAAGAAATTGAACAGCTTAAACTTTGGGCCCTGGAGTATTCCGCTCTGGCTCAATATCACCTTTCAAACCCTAATCCCATCGGTCAGGCCGCAGAATCTTAAATATTATGAATATCTCCATCATTCTTGCTCACCCCAACCCGGAAAGCTTTAATCACGCAATCGCCCAAACCCTCTGCCGGGCCATTCGCGCCGGGGGGCACACTCCCTGGCTGCACGATCTCTACGCTGAAAATTTTGACCCCCTCACCTCCCAGGCCGAGCTGGCACGCGACCCCGGCACACTGCCTCCGCTGGTCCAAAAACATATCGATGAAATTTGCGCTGCCGATGGCGTGATCATTATTCACCCCAATTGGTGGAGCGCTCCCCCGGCCATCATGGCGGGCTGGCGTGACCGCTGCCTCAGAGCCGGCCTTGCCTACCGCTTTGAACCCGATGGCAAAGGCGGCGGCCGCTCCGTCGGAATGCTCCCTGCTCGCTTTGCCCTGGTCCTGAACACCCAGAATACTCCCGTTCACATCGAAGAAGAGGTCCTGGGCAACCCTATGGGCAAACACTGGAAGCAGGTCGTCTTCGGCCTCTGCGGCGTCAAAGATTGCACCCAGAAATTGATCGGCCCGGTCATTACCAGTACCCCAGAGCAGCGCTCCGAGTGGCTTAACGAAATCAACGACTGGATTACCCAAAAACTCGCATCCCTCCCGCAGAAATAGCAGCGAAATCAACTACCCTTTTTTTATGGCTGATAATAAAGAGAAAAAACAATCCGACATCATGGAGAAAATTGTCTCCCTCTGTAAAAGACGCGGATTTATTTTCCAATCTTCCGAAATTTATGGCGGAATCAACGGCTTCTGGGATTACGGTCCCTTAGGCTCTGAGCTCAAACGCAACCTGAAAGAAATCTGGTGGCGCAGCATGACCCGCGAACGCGATGACATGGCCGGATTGGATGCAACTATCATCATGCACCCCAAAATCTGGGATGCCTCCGGTCACACCACCACTTTTGCCGATCCCATGGTCGATTGCCTTCTTTCCAAAAAGCGCTTCCGTGCCGATCAGCTCACGCCTCTCTCTGGAACCGCCTGGTTCTGGACCGGCGCCGTCGATAATGATTCGGGTAAAGTCTGCAACGACCCCTTTTCCATGTTACAGCTCCCGGGCAGGGATGCCAACGCCGTCCGCAAAGGCGCCATCCTGTTCTATAAGGGACGCGGCCTGGAAAACCCGCAGCTTCAGGGCGAAACGACTAAAGAGGTGACCAACAGCACCCAGTACAATGAAGAAAACGGTTCGCTCCTCACCGAGCCCCGTGCCTTCAATCTCATGCTCAAAACGCATGTCGGCCCGGTCGAAAGCGATGACAACGTCGCCTACCTCCGTCCCGAAACCGCTCAGGCCATCTTTGCGCAGTTCAAGACCGTCTGCGAAGTCTCCCGGCAGTCCGTACCCTTTGGCATTTGCCAGATCGGTAAGGCCTTCCGCAATGAGATCAATCCGCGCAATTTCACCTTCCGCTCTCGTGAATTTGAGCAGATGGAGCTGGAGTATTTCATCCGTCCCGATGAAGTCGCTGCAACCTTTGGCACAGTCCCCGAGGACGACCCGGGCGGAGAACCCCAACCCAATTGGGGCTGGAAAGCCTGGCACGCCTATTGGCTGCGCAAGCGCCTCGAGTGGTATGAAACCATCGGACTGGAGCGCGATTGCCTCGAACTCTACTGGCAGGCGCCCGAAGAGCTCGCTCACTATGCCAGGGCGACCGTCGACATCCTCTATAAATTCCCCTTCGGCACTCAGGAGCTTGAGGGTATCGCTGCACGCGGTTGCTTCGATCTTTCTCAGCATCAGAAGTTCAGCGGCAAATCCATGGAGTATTTTGATGAAGCCGCCAAGGCCAAGTACATTCCTCACGTCATCGAACCCTCTGCAGGCGTGGACCGGATGCTCCTGGCCGTAATCTGTCACGCTTATCACGAAGAAACTGTGACCGATGACAAGGGCAAAGAGGAAATTCGTATCGTGATGAAGTTCCACCCCCGGGTGGCTCCCATCAAGGTCGGCATCTTCCCGCTGCTCAAAAACAAGCCCGAGCTCGTCGCCAAAGCCAGAGAAGTCCAGGCACTCCTCCGGCCTCACATGAATGTCTTCTATGATGATGCCGGCGCTATCGGCAGACGCTATCGCAGACAGGATGAAGCCGGGACTCCCTTCGGTGTCACGATTGATTTCGACACCCTGGGCGAAGACGCTTCCCTCAAGGATACCGTCACCCTACGCGACCGCGACACCATGAAGCAGACCCGAGTTCACATCAGTGAGCTCCTGCCCATGCTCCTGAGCAAAATACAGGGCCCGCAGTAAAGCCCCCCGGAGTCTCTCCGGATGAGATGCTCCTTTCAAAGATCGAGCCGTTTGGTCCTCTGGAATTCAAACGGCTCTCTTTTTTCTGATACAGCCTGATAAATTGCAAAATGCACGAAACGATGCTACTTTGCTGACATGAAGAAATATATGTTTCTTGCAACACCTCTCCTGGCTCTCTGCCTGCCGCTCCTGGGTATCCTCTCCGGCGGATGCGCTCCGGATGTTTCTCTTCAAAATCAGGGCAAGGCCAAAGAGCTCTCCGTTTCCAAATGGGTCAAGGGTGAACCGGTCGATGTTACCGATGGGAAAAACATCTACGTCGTCGAGTTCTGGGCCACCTGGTGCGGTCCTTGCCGCCAAAGCATCCCCCATCTGACCAAGCTGCAGAAAGAATACAAAGATCAGGGCGTCGTCTTTGTCGGTATCTCCAATGAAAAAGCGGAGACCGTCGAAACCTTCGTCGCTGAACAGGGCGAGAAAATGGAGTACGTCGTCGCGCTGGATCAGGATAACGCCACCCACAAAAACTACATGTCAGCCTACGGCCAACGGGGCATCCCCTGCGCTTTCCTGATCAATAAAGAAGGTGATATTGCCTGGATCGGACACCCTATGACCCTGGACTCGCCCCTCAATCAGCTCCTCTCTCAGCCCTAAAACCGGGCATAATTAATCCCGGCCCTGATCTTCTTCTCCCCGGCTTTCAGTAGCCAGGGAGGAGTCTTGTGTCTTTTGCGCCGCCTTTTTCCTGAATTCCTTCAGCGGGCAGTCGCCTTGGCACATATCGCAGTTATGACTGGATAAATCGCTGCACTTCTGCTCATCGCATATTTGAGTCAGGTTTTTCACCCTCCGGCCGCTGTACCAAAGGATTCCCCCCGCGCTCAGAATAATAATTAATACGACTAGAAAAGTTTCCAAAATATCTGCACCCGTTCTCTATCCTAAAAGACAATCCTTGAGCCTATCTGATAGACAATCGTCGCTGAACACCACGCCATCAGTGTCAAGCCAACCAATTGCCCGAAGGCCCACCTCCAGCCGCCGCACTCCTGCTTCACGACCGCAACCGTTGCCAGACACGGCGCACTCATCAGACAAAAAAGCATGATGCAAAATGCCTGCACTGGCGTATAATTTTCGCGCAGCTTCTTCCGAAGCGTGTCTGAGCCCTCATCCGTTTCGCCCAGCGCAAAAACGATTCCCAACTGAGTCACTACCAGTTCCTTTGCCGCCAGTCCCGGCAGAAGCGCAGTCGTCACCCGCCAGTCAAAACCACAGGGCCTCATCACCGGCTCCAAGAGCTTGCCCACACGCCCCACGAGCGATGCCTCCAGCGATGCCATCGAGCGCTCGTTCTCAATTTCCGAGAGGGTCTCCTCCAAAACCTTTGCCTCCAGACCCGAGGCGGACGCCTCTGCAATCCGTTCCTCAAAACCTGCCTTCTCTTCCGCCTTCAACCCGGGCCATTGTCCCGCCGCCCAGAGCAGCACAGACGTCATCAGAATCACCGTGCCCGCCTTCTTCAAATAGAGCCAGGAGCGGTGCCAGATCGTCATAAAAAGCGAAAATATTGTCGGCCGCTGATATGCCGGTAGTTCCATCACGAAGGGACTCCCCTTACCCTTAAATAAACTTAAACCCAATACCTTGGCCACCACCACCGCCAGCACAATACCAATGCAGTACACCAGCCACAATACGGGCGCACGCCATCCTTCCGGGAAAAATGCCGGGATAATCAGGGCATAAATCGGCAGCCGCGCCCCGCAGCTGAATAGCGGCAGCACCATGATCGTCACGAACCGATCCGCCTTGTTCTCGATTATTCGCGTCGATATCACCGCCGGAACCGTACACCCAAACCCGATTAGTAGCGGAATAAAGCTCTTCCCATGCAGCCCAAAGCGGCTCATTACGTTGTCCAATAAACACGCCGCCCGCGCCATGTAGCCCGTATCTTCCAGAATCGATATCGCCAGAAACAGGAGAACGATATTGGGCAGAAACACCAATACTCCTCCCACACCGGCCAGCACACCATCCAATAACAAACTCTTGAAAGAACTCTCGGCCCCCTCAGGCCAAAATGACGAAATAAAATCCCCGAGCCACCCGAAACCATTTTCAATCCACCCCATGATCGGCTCGCCCAGCGTAAAAGTCACCGTGAACACCAGGTACATCAACACCAGAAAGATCGGCAGACCCCAGCGCCGACTCGTTAAAATACCGTCCAGACGTGTCGTCCAGCTCTCACGCACTTCCCGGCTGTGGATGACCGATTTGCAAATCTCCAGGATCGCCCGGTACCGCTGCTCGGCCAGAAGCTCTCCCACGTTTCTGCCCGCATGCCGCGCCAGCTCAGCCGAAACCGTTTCAGCCCGTTTCAATAGATCCGCGTTCCGGAGCCATTTCTGCGCCTGTGCGTCTCCCTCCAATAAATTCAATAAAAGCCAGCGTCCCAGGACCGGCTTCACATCCGGACGGCTCGTCTCCATCTCCCGACTCAGTTCCCCCAATACCGGCTCCACCTCCGCGCCGTAATTGAGCACGAATCCCGACGTGCCTTTCCTGCTCACCGCCTCCACCGCCTTCAGAAGTTCTTCCTTCCCGACCGATTGGGAAGCGATCGTCTTCACCACCGGCACTCCTCCAAGCTTCCGGGAAAGCTCCTCGCTGTTGATCTTCATCCCCAGCGCCTCGGCCTTATCGCCCATGTTGAGAGCAATCACCAGCGGTATCCCCATCTCCAGCAGTCTCAGGGTCAGGTAGAGATTCCGCTCCAGGTTCGCCGCATCCACCACGTTGACGATCACGTCCGGAGTCTCCTCGAACAAATACGCCCGCGCAACTTCTTCCTCCGGCAAACACGAACTCAGATTATACGTCCCGGGTAAATCAATAAACCGAATCTCTGAACCGCTCCTCCGGCTCGTTCCCTCCACCTTTTCCACCGTCACGCCCGGGTAATTCCCCACACGCTGCTGTGTCCCGGTCAGTGCGTTAAAGAGCGTCGTCTTTCCCGAATTGGGATTCCCCGCCAGTGCAACCCGCAGAACCGTCTGTGAACTAGATGGATTTTTTCGCATATTTTTTTCGATAAAAAAAGAAATCGGTCTTCCGGCCTATCCGCCTTTCAGAACCAATTTCTCTCTATCTCGCCCTTTGTATTCCCTAGAGCGGCCTTACTGATATCGCACGCGCTGCCTCCGTGCTCAACGATAAACGGCTCCTCAAGATCTCCACAATGAGCGACCCGCGCCCATTCCGGCATAAGAGGCGCAGCGGCACCCCGGGCACAAAACCCAATGAGTGAAGACGTGAGGCGAAAGCAGTCGGCGCCTGAACGCTGAAAACACGCGCACGGCTCCCCACTGGGATATCTCCCAGCGAATGGCTCTTGCAGCATCCTCCGCATCCGTTCAAAGTATGTGAAGGCATCGCATCCGAGAGCGAACCGGCTCCGGGCATCGTACCTTCATTCACAGTGGGCATCTTCATATTAAATCTGATACAAATTCTAACGCGAATCTACTGAACTACTTTTTGGGCATTTTATGCTCCCGGCAATAGCGCATGAATTCCTTTTTCCATTCCTCAGGGCTCTCCGCGTTTTCCTTCATAAACCGGGAAAAGAGCCTCAGCCTCTCCACTAGCGCATCGTCGGCTATATGCTCTATCTTGCACGCCACCGCTTCGGCCTTCTCAGGTTCGATCAAGAGCACTTCCGTGAAAAACTCCTGCAGCACCGTGTGCTTGCTCAGTATCTTCTCGGCCTGCTTTTCTCCCTCGTCCGTCAGCGTAATGACGTCATACGGAGCATAATTGATCAACCTCTTGGCGGCCAGAACCTGCAACGCGGAAGTCACCGACGGACGGCTCACGCTGAGCCGATCGGCGATATCTTTTGCGCGGACCCCTTTCTTCTCCAGAATCACAAAAAGCATCGCCTCGAGGTAATCCTCCAGGCTCGCGCTCAATCTCTCAGTCTCTCCGCTCAAAATGTTACTTTCCAATCCACGTCGCAAATTCAGCGACAAGAAGATTGTAAGCCATGTCTAACTTTTTCGCAAACCTTTTTTCTCCTCTCAACACATCCCCTTTTAGCTGTGCATATTTTTGAAGCAATACATCAATGCGCATATTTTTGAGGCAATGCACTTGCAACCACTTGCAACCACTTGCAACCACTTGCAACCACTTGCAACCACTTGCAA
>CAZSTC010000081.1:0-9615 GCA_964609795.1 uncultured Verrucomicrobiota bacterium | reverse complement strand
CGGAATTATTCTTTGCCAAAGTTTACGCCTCTTTATAGAATCCACCCGTGATTTCTAAGGTCTATTCAGCTACGGTGCAAGGAATCAGCCCTGTGCTGGTCGAAGTGGAAGTAAGCTCTATTCTGGCTGAGACGTTCTCCATTGCCATTGTCGGGCTGCCGGATGCGGCGGTCAGAGAGGCTCGCGAACGCCTCCGCCCGGCCCTGCGCAACTCGGCTCTGCAGGAGCCTCTGGGGCTCGTCACAGTGAACCTCGCTCCGGCGGATATCAGGAAGGAGGGTCCCAGCTTCGACCTGGCGATTGCAGTTGCCACCCTTGCGGCCACCGAACAAATCAGCTCGCCCTATCTGGATGACCATCTCTTCGCCGGGGAACTGGCCCTCAACGGAACCGTGCGACCCATCCACGGCGCTCTCTCCATGGCTCTGTGCGCGCGCGAATCAGGCAAGAAAGGTATCTTCCTGCCTGCGGAAAATGCGCTGGAGGGTGCTCTGGTTTCCGGCATCGAGGTCTACCCGGTGGAATCACTGGCTCAACTGGTAGCCTTTTTGCGCGGCGAAACGATCCTGGAACCGGTGAAAGAGAGTTTTCAGGAGCTCCTCAATAGCCGCCCCGAGACAATCCTCGATTTTGCTGATGTCAAAGGCCAGGAATCGGTCAAGCGCGCGCTGGAAATCGCCGCGGCCGGGGCTCATAACCTCATCATGGTGGGACCTCCGGGAACCGGCAAATCGATGCTGGCCAGGAGACTCCCCTCTATTCTTCCTCCCATGACCCTGGAGGAAGCTCTGGAAGTCACCCAGATACACAGCATTATGGGGCTGCTCAAACCGGGACAGCATATTTTGACCGAGCGTCCTTTCCGCGCGCCTCATCACACGGCCAGCAACGTCGGACTCCTGGGCGGCGGCAGCACCCCGGCTCCCGGTGAAATCACTCTGGCTCACCACGGAGTCCTCTTTCTGGATGAGCTGCCCGAATTCAAGCGAACCGTCCTGGAAACCTTGCGCCAGCCGCTGGAGGATGGTTTCGTGACCATCTCCCGGGCATCAGGTACCCTTGTCTTCCCCACTGAGCTGATGCTAATTGCCGCCATGAATCCCTCCCCGGACGGGAAGATGCCCCAGGAATCCCGCAGCTCACCACGTCAGATTCAGAGTTATCTGGGGCGCATCTCCGGGCCGCTCCTGGATCGTATCGATCTGCATATTGAGGTTCCGACCGTTCCTTTCCGCTACATCTCCTCCAACCAGGAGCCTGCGGAGAGTTCGGCGGAAATCCGTAAACGGGTCATCGCCGCCCGGCAGAGGCAGATCGAGCGCTTCAAACAATCCCCGAATGTTCGCTCCAATGCCCGCATGGGAAGCCGTGAGCTCAAGAATTTCTGCAACCTCAATGCCGATTGCCTCAACCTGCTCAAAATGGCCATGAATGAACTCCAGTTGAGCGCGCGTGCCTATGACCGAATCCGCAAAGTCGCCCGCACGATTGCCGACCTGGATAACTCCGATGAAATCCAGACTCATCACATCATGGAGGCCAGCCAGTATAGAAACCTGGATCGGCAGGTCTGGAGCTTTATATCCTGAACACCCTCTTCTAAATTAAAATGAAAACGAGATTATTCAGTCTATTTCTTTTGGCCGCGTCTCTCTGCACTCTAGAGGCCGTGGAACCCTACCGAATTCAGGTGGTGGATAGTGAAAACGGCTGGCCTGTTCCCCTGGTCGAGCTGAAAACCGTCGGCAACATCCGCTTCGTCAGCGATAATGCGGGCGTTATCGCTTTTAACGAGCCGGACCTAATGAATCAGGAGGTCTGGTTCGATATTGCCGGTCACGGCTATACGGTGCCCAAAGACGGCTTCGGTTATCGGGGTGTGCGTCTGAAACCGACTCCGGGCGGGGAAACTACGGTCAAGGTCGAGCGCGAGAGTATCGCCCGGCGAATCGGCAGGCTGACAGGCAGCGGACTCTTTGCGGAAAGCAAAAAATGCGGATTGATGCCCGATTGGAAAGATAGCGGGGTGATCGGCTGCGACAGTGTGCAAACGGCGATTTATGGAGGCCGGGTGTTCTGGGCCTGGGGCGATACATCGCTGCCCGGCTACCCCCTGGGAATCTTCCATACCTCCGCCGCAACGACAGCACTCTCTCCCAAATTCCCCGCCGAGCCGCCGCTTCAAGTCGTCTTCGATTTATTCCGTGAGGAGGGAGGCAGGCCCCGCGGCGTCGCCAAACTCCCGGGCGAGGGTCCCACCTGGATCAGCGGCACTCTCACCCTCAAAGATAAAAACGGACAGGAGCGGCTCTGCACAGTTTATAACAAAATCAAGCCGCCTCTGGACGCTTATGAGCGAGGGCTCTCGGTCTGGAACGACGAAAAAAAGGAATTTGAACGTACCCTCATGCTCTGGGAAAAATCCTCCGGCAAACCCTCTCCTCTCCTCCCGGATGGACACCCCATCTTCTGGAAAGATGAGAAAACTGGAACGGATTGGGTCCTTTTCGGCGACCCGCTGCCACGGCTCAAATGCAGGGCGACTTATGAGGATTGGCTCAATCCCAATGCGTGGGAAAAGGTGGAATCCCCCCGCACGCTCACCTCTGCCGACGGAGAGGAAACCGTCCGGCTCCACACCGGTTCGGTTCAATGGAGCCAATACCGCCAGCGCTGGGTTACCGTTTTTGTTCAGTCAGGGGGGAAATCTTCTTATCTGGGAGACCTCTGGTACGCCGAGGCCAAATCACCTCTGGGACCCTGGGGTAAAGCGGTCCGGGTTCTCTCCCATGACCGCTATACTTTTTACAATCCCAGGTTACATCCGGAGCTGGTCGCAGCCGATGAGCCGTATCTTCTCTTCGAGGGCACCTATACGATGACCTTCGAGAATCACGCCTTCCCGACGGCACGATACGACTACAACCAGATCCTCTACCGTTTGGAGTTGGATGATCCGAAACTCAAACCGGCTTTTGTAGATTAAGGCTTTTCGCCTCCGGTTAATTATTTTCAGAATGCCGCAGGCTGATCGCCACCTCAGGACGTAATTCTTCCGGAACCTGAAGTTCCAGTTTTCCGTCCTTTGATTCTGCCTTCAGGCGCTTCTCGGCTCCCGTGATCGTGTTGAGCATCCACACTTCATAAGGAGCTGAAGGCACCTTGATCGTCACGCTTTCGGGCATCTGGCGGCTATAGAGCAGATACTCTTTGCCGGTCTGTTCCAGGGCGAAAAGATTCAAGCCGCTATCCGCCGACAGGCTCGAACCCTGCACCGGTTTCAGGCGAATAAAATCTGCGCTCTCCAGAAAGCGTTTCATCAAACCGATCTGACGGCGAAACTCCGGACTCCCGCAACCCGGGGTCGGTTCCTTTACTTCAAAGGTTCCGTCTTCATACCCCACCGTGAACGAGTAATCCAGGTTGTTATAGAGTGCTCCACCCGAAAGCATGAATTCCCAGGCCTCGCGGCGGTAGTAATCTCCCTGAATTCCTTTGAAACCGGTTTCGTTCATCCCGACAGGCAGCGGCAAATGAGCGTTGTCGGGCACGGCTCTGGGCGGTGTACAATAATGGAAGTTCAAAAGCGACCAGGCCGCATGGGGATTTTCCACCTTCTTTGAACCATTAGCCACGTTTACAGAAATGAGATGTTTGCGAGGCATCTCTTTTTCAGCCTCCACGATCCAATCGGTAACCAGCCGCTGCCATGCATCCGTAACTCCGCCGAAATAGGGTTCGTTGCAGATTTCAAAATAGTAATTGTCGTAACCGTTGATTTCACTCACCACTTTGCGGACGAACTCTTTCTGGACTTGAAGCAGCCCTTCTTCCGTGTCGGCGTTGAGGAGCCGCTCGGAAGGAACCTTACCGATACCCTGGATATTATTCTGCGCATTCATGGGAGAGAGCTTCCACTGCGACGGGTCATAAATGGGGCAGAAAAAATTCAGCTCCAGAACAATCCCGAACTCGGAGGCTTTTTGCACCAACTGATGCAGCCGCTCAAAATAAGCGGGGTTGAACTGCGTGAGGTCAAATTTGTTGGCACCGTCCAGCGCACCGGCTTCCTGACTTCGCATCCAAGGCGACACATAGTTTTTGCCAGGCGCCAGCGTGTTGTTCTGAATATTGAAATTGCCCACTTCCTCGCGATAAGAGCCCATGAAAACACGGGTATGATTGAGCCCGTCTTTGGCAAGCGTTTCCAGGTACTTGTCGAAATTAAAAGCCCCATTGAGTAACGCACCATAATGCTCGCCGGAGGTCACCAGAACTGTCGGCTTGCCACGGAAGAGGAAATATTTCGGGTTCTCCGGGTGAAGCGAAAACGTCTCGCCCAAAGCCCGTTTGCCGGTGAGCGGCTCGATCATGGGCCAAACTGGTTCTCCCCGGCGCATGATACCGAAACCACCTTTATAATCCCAGTTGGAATAACCGATGTTGTGCCGTTTGAAGAGCATCGTCACATCCCTGTACCAACGATATTTATCCGGAGCCGGAGACATCTCGCAGCAACCGAATTCGCCGCAATAGACCGGCAGATTATGCTTTTTGGCCGCATCCAGAACCTGTTTAAAATGTCCTTCGATCACGTCGGCATTGAAGACACGCCGGTTCCATTGCACGCCATACTTTTTACGCTGCGCCTCGGGGAGCGCATCCATTTCCTCATCCAGAATTGCTTTGCCCGGATAATGAACCGGCCCGGTATAATCCCTCATCTCGTGCCAGGGCGCCCGGTGATGGGTCAGGAGCATTGGCTCATAGTAGTGGAAGGTGATAATGATATTGGGGTCGTTCTCAGGCACCCAGAGGTCTTTCACAGTGCTGAAATTCTGCCAGCGGTTCGAACCTATGAGGATTATGCGCTCGGGCTCCAGATTTCTGAGGGTTGCCACGCAGCGTCGGACAATCTTGTTCCAGACCTCCGAGTCGTCGGCCACCGGCTCATTCATCAGCTCATAGGCGACCCAGTCATTGGAGTACTTATTCAGCTCGCCGCTCAGCTTTTCCCAGCAGGCATAGAATTTCTCCTGGGCTTCGGGGTCCGTAAATAGGGGTCTGACCTTGTTATCGAAGTAGTGAGAGCGGAGAACGTGCAGATCCACAATCGCTCTCATCTGATGCTTCCGGCACCAGTCAAGCGCCTGGTGCAACAGGAGGAAAGCATCTGCGTTTTTATTCCCCTCTTCATCGAACATCTGTTCTTCATCTATGGGGATGCGCAGATGGTCATAGCCCAGAGAGGCCAGGAAGGCCACATCCTTTTCGGTAAAATAAGCCGCACGCCTTTCACCCCGTGCTCCGCTTTGCGAAAGCCAATGGCTGATATTGATTCCCTTTTTTACTTCAAAGGAATTGGCCTCTTTTTCTGCCGCCTGGCCGTTAAAGACCATGCAGGCGAAAAAGAAAAAAAGGCAATAGACTAAGTTTTTCTTCATAGATAGGAATAAGACGATTTTTTCTTTTGATACAAAAAGGGGTGGATGCTCTTCACACCCACCCACCCAAAGAGTGTTATAACTCCCCGTTAAAGCTTACTTGAGTTCTTTAACGCGCATATAGCGGAAAGCTACGTTACCGTGATCGCCCTGGACGAAGAATGCGCCCGGGTCATTCACGTCGTTGTCGAGCTGACTGCCAGTAGGACGATCCACTGTGACATTGTCGTGAACCTTAACTCCGTTGACAATGATCGTGAACTGGTTTCCTTTGACTGTCGCTTCCACGGTGTTCCATTCGCCGGGCTTCTTGGAAGCCTTGGCCGATGCCGCGGTATGATTATAAATGGCGTTATCGCTGGTCTTCTCGGGTTTAGCCGTCACCGGTTCGCCGAAGATTTGGAGTTCATGGCGACCGCGCAGATAAAATCCGCTGTTGGAACCCTCGGGCACCATGTACTCATAGCGAACGACAAAGTCGCGGAATTTCTTATTCGTGACGAGGTCAGTACCATGCTGGCCTTTGGGGATGCTGTTGACGAGCATACCATTCTGAGAGCTCCAGCTCTTGAAGCCATTGGGGTTGCGATAGTGCCAACCGGTCAGGTCGCAGCCGTTGTAGAGCGGGACGAATCCATCGACCGCTTCTTCCGTGCTCACTGTGTACCAATTGCTGGTAGCGCTCGGGTCGCCGTCAATCATGCCCATGGACCAGAGAATACCCTGCAATACATGGCTCTCGTACCAATCCTTTTCGAGCACGTCCGTGCGGTGCCCCAGAGAGGTGTAGAAAACGCGGCCCTGGCCCCAGTTCTTGCAATAAGCGATCGTATAATCTCCGGGTTGATTCGCCGTCGGGCTGCCGTCGTTGGGACGCTTATCCATCGTGAGGAGACCGTGGACGGTCGCGCGGTTAAATTTCTGCATGATGTACATCTCATCATGAACCACCAGGTTGTCGGGGATATCCTTGATGATCGGATGTGTCGGATCTTCCTTGATCACGTTCACCGTTGCTTGGGCACCATGGGTCAGGAACAGACCGCCCACCATCTCAGTATAGGGAGGGAACCCGGCGAAAGTATCGGTCGCGGCATGGAGCCCGACAAAACCCTTACCGGAGGCGACCCAATTGACAAAGCCCTGCTTATCAGGCAGAGGAAGCTCACCGGTCGTATTATTGAAGACCACTCCGTCATATTTGTTCAGGGACTCCATGGTCATAAGCTTGGCCATATCCTCATCGCTCCTGACAAATTCCACATCAAACTGGCCGCTCTCCTTGGCCAACTTTTCAAGCATTTTATCCGCTGAGGGGATAACATCGTGCCTAAAACCCTTGGTCACTGAAACGACCAGGACTTTTTTATCTGCGGCTTGCGCCGAAAAAGCAAAACAGGCAGCCAGCGCCAGAACGCCCGCCTTCAAGTATAAACTTCTATTTTTTTTCATAAAATTTCTCGTCAAAAACACATTAGGTTAGACGCCTTCGACGACGCCATTATTCAGAAAAGAGAGTAAAAAACAAGACCATATTTCATTTCCGATAGCAGCCGGAAGCCAACACGGCCTCCCGGACAGCCGCCGGCATCAGTTCTTCCACGCTTTGGCCCGCCGCAATCCGCTCGCGTATTCCCCGAGAGGAGGTCTCGCTGAACACAGTGTCAATCAAGTGCATACGAAAAACCTCGGGCAGAGGAATGAAACTCTCCCCCGGACGGCTCACAACGGCAAACTCCACCAGCCGGGCCAATTCCTGCGCATCTTTCCACTTGGGCAGGCTCGGCGCATTATCCATCCCGATGAGGTAGAAAAGCTCAGCATCCGGGAAGCGTTTCCTGTACTTCCTCACGGTTTCTATGGTGTAGGAGATTCCTCCGCGCTCGAGCTCTGAAGAATCGATTTTCCAATCCGGGTGCCCCTCCAGTGCCAATTGCACCCATTTCAGGCGAAGAGCCGGCGGTGCCGTAAACTGACCTTCTTTGAAAGGCGAACGGGCCGCAGGGACAAAATAGAGCTCGTCCAGCTTCAGATAGTTACAGGCCGCTTCTGCCACCTGCAAATGAGCCGAGTGAATCGGGTCAAAAGACCCGCCATAGATTCCGAGCCTCACAATTCCAGAAACCTTTTTCAATGGAAAGGGAGCTTTTTCCCAAAGCTCCCTCCGGTTAAATTCAAATAGATTAAATAGATGTCACGCGCGCCAGATAGTCGATCTCCCGCTTCAACTGGGCAAAGCGCTCCTCAGGCGTCTTGAGGCGGCCGACGATCTCGTTTTCCAGGCACATATCGGCTTTGTACTTGGACGCCTTCATAATCTGCGCGAACTTCTCGAAATCAATATCACCCTCATCGATCGGGGCTGCATATTTTTCATACTCCCAACCCCTTTCGCGCTGGCTGTTACGCTTATCTTCCGGATATTTGATGCTCTTGCAGTGGGTATGATAGGCCTTGCCGGCATAGCGCTCAAAGATCCCGTAAATATCATTCAGGGGATGCCCATACCAGTAGAAGTTGGCTGTATCCAGGGTCAAACCGAGCCGATCTGAACCCACACCGTCAAAGAGTCGGTCCAGGAACCACGGGTCATTGGTAACGCTGCCGTGATTCTCGATGGCATAGCGAATCTTTGTACCTTTGACCAGATCGCAGAGCTTCTTGCAGGCGTTGATGGCAATGGGGAGGAAATCCTCCTTGCTCGACTTGGAGGGGTAAACGTCAATACGAATAGCCGGAACCTTCAGAATCTCGGCGGCATTCACCACCGTTTCCGCATATTTGAGCTCCTCGGCCAAATCCTGCTCCAGGGTATTGCCCATGAGGAACGCGGTGATATTCTTTTTCTCGGCCTTTAAATCTTTCTTGAGCTCCTTGATGCCGGCATCGTTCGTCAGATCATACTTTTTCTCATCGCTGAAAAAATTATTGCTCTGGAATCCGCGCGGTGAAGAAGCCTCCACTCCGCTGATGCCGAGCCGGTCCATGGCCTCCCAGCAATTTTTGGCTCCGATCATCGCCAGGAGATTATCCCGGCAAGAGAGCTCCCAACGCGGTTTCTTCGCTCTACGTGCGGCAAAAACCTCCGCAGAGCCGAACCCCAAAGCCATACAAGAGGCAGACGCCATCACGGCACTCTTGAGAAACGAGCGCCGACTGCTTGAGAAACAATCATTCTTCTTCACCCGCTCATGAAAGACGAAAAGAAGAAGAATTTCAAACCTTTTATCAGAAGAGGAGCATTCCCTAAGACCAAACAGGAGCCAGAAGCCTGCTTCTTTCATTCTACATGCGAGAAGAAATTCTTGCATAAACACTTGTCTTTGATTGCAAAATACAGAATACTGGGTAAGTAATGAGGTTTTTGGTTAAATCAACCGGTTTTTGAGGGGGGAAGCTTTGCGAACGCTCAGGCGCCCAACATATTCTCATCCGACTGGTTTTTAATCTCTCCTCTAAGCAACAACTTGGTTGACAACAGCTACCATGAATAGCAATAAACAACTGTCGCACACCTGGGTGCAATTTACTACGGAGACCGTTCGGGCCTCTTTCTGGCTTGGCGTATTAGCTTTTCTGCTTTGCCTGCCGCAATCTCAGGCTGCCGTCGGCGATACCTTCACTGACGACAACTTCAAATACACCGTCCTGACCGAAAAAGGCAGAATTGGCACCGTCTCGGTAGCCAAACAATCGCCTACTATCCCTTCCGGGGCTGTAACCATCCCCTCCTCAATTATCCGCGGATCGATGACCTATAACGTCACCAGCATTGCGACGACTGCATTCGGAAGTTGCAGAGGCCTGACAAGTATTACGATCCCCAACAGCGTCACCAGTATTGGGGTAGCCGCGTTCGCTAGTTGCGTCAGCCTGGCAAACATCACGATTTCCGACAGCGTCACCGACATTGGCGGTAGTGCTTTCGCTGCATGCAGCAGCCTGGTGAGCATCACGATCCCCGATAGCGTCACCAACATTGGCCGTACTGCTTTCACTCTTTGCAGCAACCTGACGAGTGTGGTAATAGGCAAAAGCCTCACCAGCATGGGGGATAAGGCGTTCCAGTATTGCACCAGTCTGACGAATGTATATTTTAAAGGTAATGCACCGAGCACGGGTAGTGATGTTTTCTACGCTTGCCCCGCACTGGAGACTATTTACTACGTGG
>CAZSTC010000080.1:0-9655 GCA_964609795.1 uncultured Verrucomicrobiota bacterium | reverse complement strand
ACGGTTGTGATTGGTGTTGGTTCTATATTGATGGTGAGGAGGAGGCTCCTGTCCGTAGTGCTATTAACGGTGCTGTCTATATGCTGTCTCCTCTCTAACGTGTTAGCTCAAGAGAGTTCTTCGAAAACAACGGTATCCAACGAAATCCGTACATTGACGGAAACAAATTCTCTGAGCAAATCCAATTTGGCTTCTCATCCGGATTATCCCTATTCCGTGCGTACGGTTCGTAGTGCTCCCAAAGAATACCTTGAAAGACGTGCGCGTGTTCGCTCTTCAATTATATGGGGGGGAGTTTGTCTCAACATCACCATCGCCGCCCTGTTTTTCTGGGGGGGCAGGCATAAAATTTGGATTTTAGTCAAAGCTATCAGAAATAAACAGAGTTGATTTTATGGACAGGTTGAAATGGAAATCAGTTTTTCTCGTTGGATGGGGTCCTTTGATTTTCTGCAGTATCCTCTTATGCAGTGCCTCGTCACCGGAAGCGGACCCTCCGGCCGTAAAAGCCTTGAAGGATTATCTTTCACACAAACCCATTATTTCAAAAGTGGTTGGTGTAGAATATGATCTCGTTGGTAAAACAAACAGGTTTTCATTTATTGGGGCCTACTGTGGGGATGGACACTATCTTCAAATCGTTCCGCCCGGGTTGGACGTTGCTGTAGAAGAAATTAAACCGACGAGAGCCCCCATTCTTTCAGGTCGGTATAAAGATGAGAGCTGGGAGACATCCGGTGTGGAACTCGGAAAGTCAATCGCGCCTGACAGGGAGAACCCTGACCTTTACGCATTGGGTGGAGAAAGTTCTTTCACTCATCTTTCCCGCCTCATTATGTTGGGTTCACAGTTTTTAGAGCCCGGGTCGGCTGTATGGACCGGAAACGATGTTATATTTCGTCCGTCCTGGTTTAAGAGACAACAGATAGAAGTTTATAATAAAGACAATCCGACAAAGAAAAGAGATGTGAATCAACTGGTCGGCCGGATTAGCGTCAAAGATGGAAAAATCCACCGTCTAGCGGTTAAACATGCCGGATGTTTTGAGTTCGAGTATGAAGATTCACCGGACCGTCCGGAATGGTTTCCAGCAAGGATCTATTACATGGGCTACCCTGACGAAGTGGATGCGGAAGAATTATTGGATATATTCGATACTGAAAAAATGTTCAGGCTCCAAGCCGAATACTTGCCCGTCCTTCATATTAGGAAACTGGAATTATCGGAAGAACCGATCCCTGCGGAGCGTTTCTTGCCGGAGGCGCATGTTGATATAAATGAGATGGTTCTCACTGTTTTTTCAAATAGCGTGGAGATTATAACCCCGGATCGAACAGATCCTGTGTTCATTCAAAAAACTCTCGATGCGTTGGGTCCGATCGAAAAGAGGAGCCCTTTAAGCCTTTATCTCTGGAATGGAATGGCTATCGCAAGTTTGTTAGGGTTAGTCCTAATGTTATTTTATCGAGGCCGCCAGAGATAAATGTAATCAACCTATAATCATTTAAATATATATGAAAATAATAAAAATTGTTTCATTAATTTTATCAACCTTTGCAGTGGCAGCAATTGCGGGGAATTTATGTTACGTCCCAATAAGCAGTCCTTGCCGCCTTCCAGGGGAAACAGTGAAATTTATTGTATGTACTCCCGGTTCTTTACCACAGCCTGTTTATTGTACAATTTATCAGGGAAGTCCAAATGAGATTAGACAAGATTTTGCTGAGAGTGGTTATAAATCTTACTCTGTCTCTACTTCAAGCAATTTATGTGAATGGCAGGAAGAGAAACCTGTTTGTTTTCAAGGTGGTATAATGACGGTTTTTTATAAAAAAACGGGGCCGCTATTTCAACTCGAATTTGAGGACAATACATGTAAGGCCTCACTCAATATTTAGCGATATATATTGCCATGTTCGTAAAATCTTTCAACCTGAGTTCTGCGGCAATACTTTTATTGACAGGAATTTTTAAAGTATTAGGATGGTTTGGAAGTGCACGTATTTTAGATGAGTTTGACCCAATAACAGGTGTATCTTTTCGATACCTTTTACTTATGGTTGGGATAGTGGAACTTGGAGTTGCAACTATTTGTGTGATATGGAAGGCACAGGTTGTATCAAGCTTTTTAATTGGATGGCTGGCGTTAAATTTTCTACTTTACCGTCTTGGATTGTGGAGCTTGGACTGGCATCGTCCCTGTGGTTGTTTAGGGAATTTGACAGATTATCTTAATCTTTCTCCCGAGACAGCTGATATTGCAATTCGTTTTATACTGGCATATTTTTTAATCGGTAGCGGAATTATTTTATTTTCATTTTTAAAAATAAATGTTATAAATAATAAAGAGTAAAAATATTATTAGTTTTTATCAAGTTTCTATTGTTTTTTAAATACTGTTGGCTCGTGTTCGACAACTACGACGTGGATTTCGAGAGAAATCACGTCATCGGCAGAAGACCTTGGTTTTAAAAAAGCGGAAGCCTCAAAAAACCTTCCGCAAGGATTCCCCTAACATCCGGATATTTTCTGGGATATTTCACTTCAATTGAAGTGGGTCGGGGGTGTTTTCGTTTTGGGTATTTAGAGATTCGCCTTCGCCGGGGCGAATTTCAGGCAATGCGTCAATATGGTGTTGAAGAACATCTTTTAAAGTGGTATAGGTTGTAGCGGTTGTTGTTGATTCTCCGGCTGTTAGAGTAGCGTTATGGCGAGGAGCCGAAGTGTGGGATAAACAGGAAATCAAAACGATGATTACCCGTGTAAAAGTTAAGTATTTCAAATCATTTGAGGATTTTGAACTGGCGAATATTGGATCATTCACCTGTTTAATTGGCTTGAATGGTTCGGGTAAGACGACTTTATTACAGTTTCTTGATTTTATCAGAGCCATGCTCGATAGGCGCATTGAGGATTGGTTTTCCAAACACAGATGGAAGCCGCAGGATATTATTACCTTTGCCTCACCCAAGCGCTCGGTCGAGTTTGAAATTGACGTGTCAAGCCAAGGGGTAACACAGCGGTGGAAAGCGTTCTTTAATATTCAGGAACTGCGTTGTACCTCAGAGACGCTGCTGGAAATCAGAGGCGGCGGCGAAGTGAAGCTGATGTCTTTTTCCGAAAACAAACTCAGTTTGTCGGAAGGAGATTCGACTTTGCCGAAGAGTTTCAAACATACGGGTTCCATGCTTTCCTATGTGGGGCAAACCTGGCCCCTTGTGCAGGAGTTGAAGGCTGCCAAAATTTTCGGAGTTCTGGACCCGGAGTCCATTTCGCAAGCTTCACAGGTTTCAGGCAATGTGAGCGAGGTGGATGTAGCCTCGGACGGCGGTGGCCTTGTCGGCTTTCTCTCAAAACTGGATGCTGCGTCGCAGGAGGATTTTGTCGGGAAGCTCCGTGAGTTTTATCCCCCTCTCAAGAATTATCGCATTCGCAAACAGAGGTTTGGCTGGAAAAACCTGCTCTTGAATGAACTTGAAAAAGCGGTCTTCTTTGATTCTTCCCACCTGAGTTACGGGACGTTGCGGCTCTTTGTGTTTTTGTCGCAGCTTTATTCAAAGAACAAATGTATTTTCTTCGATGAGATAGAAAATGGAATGAATCAGGAATTGATCGGGAACCTTGTCAATATCCTTCAAGATTTTAATGGGAAACAGGTCTTCGTAACGACACACAGTGCGTTGCTTTTAAACTATCTTTCAGACCAGGCTGCCAGGGAAAGTGTCGTGATGCTTTATAAGGATGGTAATGGCTATACCCAAGCCAAGAGGTTTTTTGAATTGCCGGCAATGGAGAAGGAGTTGGAATTCTTGGGGGCAGGGCAGGTGATGAGCAAAACCAACTTGCTGGAATTGGCAGATTCATTGGCGAAAAAAAACTGATCCACAGAAGGTAGAGTAATGCGTTTCATTCTGGCCGGAGAAGGCCCCAGCGATCTGGGCGCAAAAGACGATGTGGGAGGATTCATAAAAGGAGCTATGACGCATATCGTGGATGCCATCGCCCGGAAAGGGTATGAGCGTTTCCCGGAATACCATTTTTTAGACGAGACCGATGTCAAAAAACTGAAGAAAAAGAACCCCAGAATCATTTCGGCTCAAGGAGGAGGAACTAAGCCTTATAGGGAAATTTATCTAAGCGCGTTTTGTCTGGGAGAAGAAGCAAAACACAAAGGTGAATCCTGGGGCGTTATTTTCTTTACGGATACGGATGGGACCCGCTCGGCACCCCGGGATTTGTGGGAGAAAAAAGTCAGAGCGATGCAGCAGGGTTTTGACAGTAGCAGCAATCCTTATGGAGTTCCCATGGTGCCCAGACCAAAGAGTGAAGCGTGGTTATTGGGGTATTATCAAAAAGGGTTGCCGAGGCAGAATGCCTATAATTACTGCGAACGCTTTGAAAAGATGCCCGGAAACGATGCCAGCCCGAAGTCCCTCAAAAATCTGCTTCAAAAAGCGTTGGGTACAGAAGGAAACCCCTACAATCTCATTACCGAAAAAGAGCTTCATTCCGTAAAATGGGAAAGAATCGACATGCCCAGCTTCAACCTTTTTCGCAAGCGTCTTGAAAATGTTTTAGCAGAGATGAACGGGCGGGAGCCACCGCATCCCCCGGAAGAGACTCGGGTATCTTGAAGGGTAAGACGCTGAGGATCCAGGGCACCCCTGTATCTCCGGCGGCCGTTTTTTAGAGGCCCAGTTCCGAGAAGAGGTCGAGTTGGTTGGGATTGGGGAGGTTGCGGAGTTTCTGGCGTTTTGCAGTCGTGCGCGGTTTTTTCTCCTGTCCGGCGATTGCGGTCGGGTCGCTTCCCTCTTCAGAAAGATCATCATTACTGCCCAGGGGCGCGAGCTCCGTTTCTTCCAGATTGGAGAGGACTTCAATGGCGCGGTTCAGGACGCTGGAGGGGACTCCGGCCAGACGCGCGACATGGATGCCGTAGCTTTTATCAGCACCGCCGGGAATCAGTTTGTGGATAAAGACGATCTGGTCGTTCCACTCGCGGACGCTGACATTGAGGTTATGAACACGGGGCAGCCGCTCGGCCAGCTCGGTCAATTCGTGGTAGTGCGTGGCAAAGAGAGTTTTGGCACCGCATTGATTATGCAGATACTCGGCGATGCTCCAGGCCAGGCTCAGTCCGTCAAAGGTACTGGTGCCGCGGCCGATTTCATCAAGGATGATGAGGCTCCGCTTGGTGGCGCTGTTGAGAATGGCCGCTGTTTCGCTCATCTCGACCATGAAGGTGGATTGCCCGCGCGCGATATCGTCGCTGGCGCCGATGCGGGTAAAGATTCGGTCTACGACGTCGATTCTGGCCTGGCGTGCCGGAATAAAGGAGCCGGTCTGGGCCATCAGGCAGAGGAGGGCGCTCTGGCGGATAAAGGTGCTTTTGCCAGCCATGTTGGGACCGGTGATGATGGCGATCTGTTTCTGAGTCGGGTTGAGATCAATATCGTTGGGGACGAAGCGGCCCGCCGGCAGAGTCTGTTCCAGAACCGGATGGCGGCCGTCTATAACGAGGAGGATGCCTTCATTGCCGACTTCAGGGCAGATGTAGTTGTGGAGCCGTGCCGTCTGGGCAAAAGCGGCCAGGACATCGAGCTGGGCCAGAGCCTGTGCCGTCTGCTGGATGCTCTCCAGATGCGCAACGACCTCTTCGCGCAGTTGGGAAAAGAGTTCGTACTCGATGCGCTTGACCCGCTCTTCTGCGCCCAGGATTTTTCCTTCCCATTCCTTCAATTCAGGCGTGATGAAGCGCTCGCCGTTGGCGATTGTCTGTTTGCGGATGTAGCGCTCGGGCACTTTATCCAGATGAGTTTTGGTGACCTCGATATAGTAACCGAAAACGGAATTGAACCGGACTTTGAGGCTTGGGATCTGCGTGCGCTCGATTTCATCCTGCTGCATCCGGGCGATCCAGCTTTTGCCGCCCTGCATGATCTGGCGCAGTTCATCGAGTTCTTCACTGGCGCCGGAGCGGATAATCCCGCCATCGCGCACGGAGATCGGAGGCTCTTCCACGATTCGGCTCTGGATGAGCTCGACCAGTTCGGGCTGGAGGATGATCTCGCCTGCGAGTTTTTCGAAAAGGGCAATTCCGGGGCAAAGTTGGGAGAGAATCTCTTTGAGCGCGGGCAGTTGCTCGAGGGCCTGAGAGAGATTGAGCATATCGCGGGCATTGCCCGAGGCAGCCGTCAGACGGGTCAGGATGCGCTCCAGGTCCCGGACGACGGAGAGCATTTGGCGGAAGGAATCGCACTGTGCCGGATGATCAAGCCAGGCCCGGACCGCTTCCTGGCGCTCTCCGATGGCGGCTGGGTCTGCCAGAGGCTGCGAGAGCCAGAGGCGGAGCCGGCGTGCGCCCATCGGGGTCGAGGTCTGGTTCATGACGCCGAAGAGGGAATAGATGGAAGGCGCTTCCGGGTTTAAGGGCTCCAGAATTTCGAGGTTCCTCAAGGTGTGGGCATCGAGTGCCAGATAATCGCTGCGTTCGTAGAAGGTCAGCCGCGAGAGTTGGGAAGTCTGCCTGCGCAGGTACTGCTCCAGGTAATGAATGAGGGCACCGGCGGCGCCGATCGCCGCGTTTTTGCCGCGCAGCCCAAAGCCATCGAGCGTGGCGACCTTGAAATGATCTTTCAGAGTGTAAAAACTCGTTTCCGGGGCGAAGACCCAGTCCTCGTAAAGGTTCACATGCGGGAAAGCGGGCAAGAGCGACTTCCGGAGCTCTTCGGCTTCTGAAGGGATAATGACTTCGGCCGGACGCTGACGTTCCATTTCGGCCATGAGCGCGGCAGGAGTGCTGAGCTCGGTCGTTAGGAAATCGCCCGTGGTCAAATCGGCCAGAGCCAGCCCCAGGCATGAACCCGCGGGATAGATCGCGGCCAGGAAATTATTGCGCTCAGCCTTCAGGACCCGCTCATCAAAGTGAGTCCCCGGGCTCAATATCTGCGTGACTTCGCGCCGGACGAGTTGGCCCGGACGCGGTTCCTCCATCTGATCGCAGATGGCGACTTTGCGGCCCGCTTCCAGGAGCTTGGAGAGATATGCCTGGGCGGCGTGAAAGGGGATGCCGCACATCGGATACTGGCCGCGTTTGGTCAGGGCGATATTGAGGATTTGGGAGGCGACCAGGGCATCTTCGAAGAACATTTCATAGAAATCCCCGAGCCGGAACAGGAGCAAAGCGTCCTTGGGCAGCTCGGATTTGATTCTCCGATACTGCGTCATCATGGGGGTCATTTTGACAGATTGGCCGCTGCTGCTCATCCAGAGAACCAGTGTACCCGTTCACGCGAAAAAATCAAGAAAGCCGACTCCCCATCCCAAAATAGCCTCGATTGTCTTACTCGGCCCCCGGTATTGAAATGTTGAAATATGATGTTCTCTCGTTTATATTATGTTCGTATGAGTCAGGTTTGTTTCACCGTGTGCCGTAAGAATCAACCTGCAGGAGAACGCAACATGATTGAATATATTGTCGGAGATATTTTTGATTCTCCAGCCCAAGTCATCGTGAATACAGTGAATACCGTAGGCGTGATGGGAAAAGGGCTGGCGCTCTCGTTCAAACATCGCTATCCGGAAATGTTTAACGCATATCGGAAGGTATGCGAAAATAACCAGCTGGAAGTAGGAAAACTCATGTTGTATTACGCTCCAGATCATTGGGTTTTATTATTTCCAACAAAGGAGAACTGGAGAAATCCTTCAAAACTTGAGTATATAGAAAAGGGACTCAAAAAGTTTGTCGGCACCTATGCTGATAAGGGGATAACGTCCATAGCGTTTCCGCGATTGGGTTGCGGAAATGGAGAATTAAATTGGGACGACGTCGGGCCCCTGATGGAAAAATACCTTAAGCCCCTGCCCATTGACGTCTATATCTATCTTGGGATGGATGAAAGCGACGTTCCGGAACATAGAACACCCCGGGAGACTCTTGAATGGATGAAAACCAACGCAAGAGACATGTCTTTTAATGGAATTAAGGACGAAATCAGATGCAACTACGGGATTGCTCCCCACTCATTTACTTATGACGGAAGCCTGATGAGAGCCCAATGGGTAGATAATAGTCTCATTATTTCAACTCCAGGTGGAAATGAAGCTTTGGTTGTCACTGAAGATGAGTTTTTCGAAACTTGGGATGATGTCAGAACAAAGGGTGTTTTTCCTGATTTAAAAGAGAATCAGAAGGTGACTCTCATTTTTGCCCTACTGCACTCACTTGGATATTTATCTAAAATAAGAATGAGTAATGGCCGGGCTTCGGAGAAAGTGGCCGGCTATCAAGTAAAGGAAGGGGCAGGCCGCGCTTACGCATTCAAAGAGGTATGACCGTGAATTACAGAGAGGTCATCAAAGAAAACTGCGATAAACACAGCCCCGTTAATTGGTGGCCAAAATTCGCATTCCATTATACCAATTTAACCAATGCGGTTCCCATTTTATCTTGCGGCAAACTTTACAGCAGAATAAGCGCAGAAGCGCTCGGTCTGATGGCGAATGATAACGCAAGCCGGCAAGTCATTGATATGACACAGACGGGCGCGGAAGCTTTTGTGCGCTTTTATTTCAGACCTCTGACGCCAACGCAGTACCACAATGAAGGATTCAAGCATCCGGCTTTGCGCTACGACGGAGATATGAATGCCAATGTTCCCGTGCCTGTTTTTTTACTTTTCGATCTGGAAAAGTTGTTATCTACACCTGGCTTTAAATTTTCAGAAGGGCCCCAGTCGGGGCACGGGAGCAAGCCTTGTGACAGCATAGAAGAATTTGCTCAATTTGAATTCAAAAAAATTTATAGTACAGGGCGGTCAGAAAATGTTGAAGAATTGAAAAGGTACAGGCACGCGGAGATATTGTATCCAGGTGAATTTGAGATAGATAGTTGTATCAAGTGGGTTCTTTGTCGAAATAATGTTGAGCGGATAACTCTTCTGAATTACTTGAAAGAAGAGAACATGAATGCGTATCAAAAGTATTTGGAAAAAATCAAAGTTTGCAGAGAAGATTTATTCGAGAAAAATGGTCTCTTTGTGAGTGAGTGCCAATATCATTCCGGAGTAATAAGTGTTTCTTTTTCAGAATCTTTCAACAAAGAAAAATACACGAGACGCATGATGTTGAAGAACCAGGTAACAACACTTGGTCCGATTAGAGGAAGGCTGGAATTGATGTGGCCTGACGTGAAGTCGGGATATAATCCGACCGCGAAAGAAGTAGCGATTGATTACGAAAAGACGAAAACAATCCAATTCAGGAATATACCTGAGGTTCCGTCTGCCAAAAGCATTAAAATCCGTTTTTTTGTAGAAGAGAGTCCGATGTGTTTCATTGAACAGCCTCTGGGTGAAACCGAGCTGATCAAGTAAAGGATTTCCCGAGCTTCGCCGGAGTTTTTGATGCTCCTGCTTTTTTGCTTCAGAACCGGTTCTCAAATAAATTGACTTTTTTTTAGAAAACGCTTTGATTTCTCTTTGAGAATTTGTATCGTGGTCCTAAGTTGTTTTTCAGCGAGAGATTCATCTCCCGGGAAAGGAAACAGTGAAATATGAAAAATATAATACAACTGCACAACTGCAATAAAATAACGAATTACTATGTTCTCATCGTAACTGTCATTTCAAACAGTATTCTGAAGAAACTTTCC
>CAZSTC010000079.1:0-9783 GCA_964609795.1 uncultured Verrucomicrobiota bacterium | reverse complement strand
CGGAATCCCGAGGTATGCGACCCCGGGCTATAAGATGGGTATGCTCCGCATACCTTAAGAATGCGAAATTTCGGTCTTTTGTCCCGATAAAACAGAAAAAAACTTCACAATCTGCCCCTTAGAAGGTAGGATTTTTCCATGAATGAATTTCAGAAGACGCCTCCGTCAGAGACTTCGAATCCTTCGGCTTCAGACAAAGCGCCCTTTGTCGTGACCGATTTGGTACTCATTCTGACTGCCGTTGGGATTCTTACTTTCACACAGCATCCTCTTTCGGGTTCAGCCATCTGGACCATTACGCTCCTGGTAGCTTCCGGGGCCTGGATAGCCGTGACGCCGTGGATTATGGAGCAACGCTCGAAAACCAGGCTGGCAGAGCTCGATGGGCTGAAAGGAGTAGAGGAAAGCATTCAGAAAATGAACAGCTTTTCCGATGGGGTCAATTCAGCGCTCCTCTCTCTTTCCAACGTCCAGGAGATCGCTCAGGCTTCGGCCAAGAGAGCAGCGGAAGCTGAAGAAAAAATCGCTCAATACGGGCAGGATTTTGAAGAAAGATTTACCAAGGCGGCGAATTACGAGAAAAGCGCCCTTCAACTGGAGATTGATAAACTCAAGAGAATCGAGAAGGATTGGGTCTCATCGGCCAGCGGAATGCTCGATCATATCCTGGCTCTGGCCAGTGCGGGCATTCATTCGGGCAAGCCTGAAATCGCCGAGCAGATGAAGCGCTTCCGTGCGGCCTGTCTGGAGATCGCTTCCCATGCCGGCATCCAGCCCTATATGCCCGCGCCGACGGAGCTCTATAACCCGGAGAAACATGCCGTTCCGCCCAATGCGCCTGAGCCTGCCACTGAGGCCAAGATCGCGCGAGTGCTGGCACCGGGCTTCCTCTACCTGGGTACCTTGGTGCGCAAGGCGATGATCCTGACCGAGGATATGGAGTTCACTCAGGAAGCGGGCGCACCTGCCAAGGGAGTGACTCATTCCTTTGACAGTACACCGGTGGAGGCTCCTCAGGCTGAGGCAGAGCCTTCCTTTACTCCGGCTGAACCGCTGGAAGAGGAAGTGGAAAATGAGAGCCCGGAGCAGATCGAGCCAGAGGCCCGGGAAGAGATCCAGGAGACCGAAGAAATCGAGGCCCCTGAAACCGGGGAATCTGAAGAGGACGAAGAGGTCACTCCGGAGCCGGAGGTCGAAGAGGAAAAAACCGAGGAACTCAGCGTAGATTTACTGGGTGAAATCGAAGAGAGCCCGAGCGAGGAGGACGAGAACGACTCGATCGAACCGAACGATGAGCCGCTGCACGAAAGCGAATCACTCTTCCGCCAGGAGAGTTTCGAATCCCTTTCGCCCGAAGAACTCGCTCCGGACGATGAGGAGAATAATTCCGAAGAAGAACTCGAATCGCCTGAAATTGAAGAGACGGAACTTGAGCCGGAGATCGAAGATTTCGAGGTAGAACCGGAAGAGGAAGAAAAAGAAGATGACGAAGAAGACGAGGAAGAGGAGCCATCCCCGAAAGAGAAAAAACGGGATGACAATGAAGACATACTGCCCCTCTGAAACCTTCTGAATCGCAGGACACCTCCAGAGAAAATTTATAGCCAATACGTGATTGAGCAAATATGAATGATGAACTAGCAAAATTAGCCGAAATTTTCGGCAGCCGCTCCCCGGAGCTCGCTACCCTGCCGATTGTTTCGGGGTTTGATGCTTTCGTGGACGAGATGATTTCGGTGGTTGAAGAGCGCACCGATCTGAGTCACTGGACACCCGTTCCGACGATCGCCCGCATGGCCGAGCATATGAAAGCGGCCGCGGGCAGAAGCAGTCTGCGGGAAATCATCGTCCACGACATGGCCGCCGGCGGCTGCACCGTGAACCTGAGCGATGGGACCGCCACGCTGGGAATTCCGATGCACGTCTTCGCCACGATGGGCGAGCCGATTCACTCCGCTTTTCAGAGCCTGCTGCAGAAATGCGCCAGCTACCGCTCCTGGGGTGCGACTCCCGGCCGGACGCTGGCCCTCGAATTCAGCGACGGCAAATACATGCTCTCGGCGATCACGCCCACGTTTGATTTCACGCCTGAACATCTGGATAAAATGCTCGCTGACGGCTACTACATGCAGTGCTGCCGGGATGCCTCCATGCTGGTCCTGACCGATTGGAGCATGTTCCCCCACATGACCGCCTGCTGGAAGAAGCTCAACGCCGAGGTTTACAGCAAGCTTCCCCGACGCCTGCCGCTTTATATCGACCTGGTGGATCCCTCCAGCCGAACCATTACCGATATTACCAAAATGCTCGATACGGTGAGTGAGCTCGAGGAAAACGTGGAGATGATTTTCGGTCTCAACGGAGTGGAAGCCAACGTCGTGGCCCGCGTATTGGGGATCCCGACAGTGACCGACTCGCTGGAAGATATCACAATGCAGGCTACAGAGATTCGCGAAAAGCTCGCGATCAGCGCCGTCTCAATTCATTGCGTGAAAACCGCTTCTCTGGCCGATGCCGCCGGCAGCTATGCCGTGGACGGCCCCTACTGCGCCCAGCCCAAAAAGAGCACCGGAGCCGGCGACCGTTTCAATGCCGGTTTCTGCGCCGGGACACTGCTCAAGCTCTCGCAAAGAGAGAGACTCCTCTTGGGTTGCGCCTGTTCGGGCTTCTTCGTCCGCGAGGCACGCAGCGCCACGGCAAAGGAGCTGGCCGAGTTCATCCAAAAATGGAGCCGCTCGGAAGTTTAAATCCCTTTTATCATTATGAATCATAAAATCTGTACGAAACTGTTATCCGCAGCGGCTTTCGCGGCCGCACTCAATTTCACCCCTTTTGAAGCTCAGGCCGCTGATGGACGCGCGCTGGAGCTGATGAAGGCCGATCGCACGATCGTCGTGGGACATCGCGGCTTCTCCATGGGAGCTCCCGAGAATACGGTTCCCGCTTTCCAATGGGCCAAGCTGGCCTGTGCCGATCTGGTGGAGCTCGATTTCTACGTCAATAAGGATGGGACCCTCTTCTGCCATCATGACTCCAAGATGGACCGCACGACCGATATCCGCAGCTCGCTCAATCTGACCAATCTGGCCATGATCGACCTCACCGATGAACAGGTGCGCAAGCTCGATGCGGGCAAATGGAAATCGCCTCTCTTCGCCGGGACTCCGACGCCCAGCTTTGAAGAGGCGCTGACCGCGATTCAGGCCGATGGCGGCATGACGCTGGCCGAGCACAAGACCGGTTCCGCCGAGCAATGCGCAGCCGTGCTGAAGAAGCTCGATTGCGTGAATGACTTAATCGTCCAATCCTTCAACTGGAATTTCCTGGCCGATATGAACAAGGTCCTGCCCGAGCAGATCACCGTCGCACTGGGTCCCCAAAACCAGTTGCGCGGGGTGAAACTGACCGACGAGCAGAAATATCTGGACGAGACCGCCATTGATGAAATGCTCAAGCTGGGTGTCAAAGGCGCCGCATGGGATTCCCGGGTCACTGCCGAGGGGATCAAATATGCACACAGCAAGGGGCTCAAAGTTTTCGTCTATACCATTAACGAAATCCCGAAAGTTCATGAGCTGATCGCTCTGGGTGTGGACGGCATCATTACGGATAATCCGGCTCTGGTCTGGAAAGCTATTGCCACTCGATAAGAGGTGCTGTACAAAGAGGGGGGATCTATCGCGCTTGAACCGGCCGTAGATCCCGTCTGTTTTCCGTAGTCCTTTGCCCTATAATGCTCAAGGTCGAAAATCTGAAGGTATATTACCCCTCGACGCAACGCCTGTTTGCGCCCCGGCGCTTTGTGCGTGCGGTGGACGGCGTCTCGTTTGAGCTGGGCAATGCCCGGACGCTGGGGCTGGTGGGTGAAAGCGGCTGCGGCAAGACGACTCTGGGCCGCGCCATTCTGGGGCTCTCACCCGTGACGGAAGGGAGCATCTTTTTTGAAGGGCAGGATATCGCCTCGCTTTCGCGCTCAGAGCTGCGCAAGCACCGCCGGAAAATCCAGATGATTTTTCAGGACCCCTACAGCTCGCTCGATCCCCTGATGACCATTGAGCAGATTCTGGGTGAGCCGCTGGATATTCACCGCCTCTACTCAAACAGCACCGAACGCCGGGAAAAAATCCTCTCTCTCATGGACTGGGTCGGACTGGACCCATCACAGGCCAAGCGCTACCCGCATGAATTCAGCGGCGGCCAGCGTCAGCGAATCGGCATCGCGCGCGCCCTGGCTCTTTCTCCGCGCATGATCGTCTGCGATGAACCGGTCAGCGCTCTGGATGTCTCCATTCAGGCGCAGATTATGAATCTCCTGATGGATATTCAGGAGCGTGAAAAAATTTCCTATCTCTTTATTTCGCACGACCTGGCGCTGGTCCAACATGCCTGCCACCGGGTCGCGGTGATGTATCTGGGGCGGATTGTGGAAGAGGGCTCGGTGGAGGAGATTCGCTCTCGGCCTCTTCACCCCTATACGCAGGCGCTCTGGAATGCGATCCCGACTCTGGAAAAGGAGACTCTCTCGGGGAGCCTTCCTCTTTCCGGGGAAATCCCCTCTGCCCTGAACCCACCTGCCGGGTGCCACTTCCATCCGCGCTGCCCTCATGCCGGTGAGCAATGCCGCCGGGTCTATCCGACTTTGAGCGAATTCTCGAGCGGTCACTGCGTCGCCTGCCATCTGCATTCTCCTTCAGAGAAACCTATCCCTCATGAAAACCGAACCGCAAATATTAACTGAAGAAAAACCTCTTTGTACTCTCTGCTCCGAACGCGGCCAACTGCTCTATTCGGGGCTCTCGGATTCCCTTTTCGGAGCGCCCGGCCAATGGAATCTTTTTAAATGCCCCCGGAGCAACTGCGGTCTCATCTGGCTCAACCCGGCACCCTCGCCCGCCGAGCTTCATAAGGTCTATGCCCACTACTACACGCACGATATCGGCAGCGAAAGCCTCGCCCGCAAAGGGGTCAAGCTCGTTTACAACTGGGCTTCAAAATTGATTCAGACTCCGGTGGGTCTGGCGCAGGCGCGCAAACGGATGCAGTATCTCTACCTGGATGATAAATTCTCGGGGAAGCTCCTGGATATCGGCTGCGGCGACGGAGTCTATCTGCGGTTCATGGCCGGCAAAGGCTGGAAAGTCGAAGGATTGGATTTTGATGAGCAGGCGGTCAAGCGTGCCCGGGATGTCTATCGGCTCAACGTAAAGCAGGGCACTCTGGGAGAGGCCCGCTATCCGGATCACTCCTTTGATGCGGTGACGTTGCGCCACGTGATTGAGCACCTGGCCGACCCCTTGGGCACCCTCCGTGAATGCCTGCGCGTCTTGCGGCCCGGCGGAACTCTGGTCGTGGTCACCCCCAACAGCGAAAGCCTCGGCCACGGGCTCACCCACGAATACTGGCGGGGTCTGGAAGTCCCGCGGCACCTCAATATCTTTTCGCTGACTTCGCTGCGGCGCTGCGCACGCGAGCTCGGTTTCACCGAGACCATGCAAAGCTCCTTCACCACAGCAACCGGAGCCGACTTTATTCTGGATGAGAGCCTGGCACTGCAGGCGCGCTCACAGACGGGCAACTTGCAGGGCATCGAGAAGAAAACGCTTCACTTCAAGCGCACTCTGCGCGCAATCCTCCTGCAATACAAAGAGCATCTCTCCTTGAAACGCGACCCCTCCATTGGCGAGGAAGCGGTTTTGATTCTTCAAAAAAGGTAAAAAAAGGGGCCCCTTCGGACCCCTCTCTTCAATTCGTTTTTTTCGCGCCACGCTCTACTTTGTCTTAAAAGGAGAGGTGATCGGCCGGCCTGTCCAGACCTGAGGCGGCTCGACATTGAGCAGCCAGGCCATCGTCGCCGCTAAATCGTAGACAACGGTGCTCTCCTCAATGACGTAGCCTTTCTTGACGTTCTTGCCGAAGAAAACAAGGGGCCGCTGCATTTCATCCATCGACATTGCGCCATGGCCCTTATCGATTCCGCCGTGGTCGGAGGTGACGATTACGACCGTTTCTTTTAAAATGCCGGCTTCGTCCAGCGCGGTCATGATCTGTTTAAGAGCTCCATCGAGCTCCAGAATCTTGGCCATATATTCAGGAGTGCGCCATCCGATGTTATGCCCCACGCCGTCGGGCTGATCAAAGATAATACCGCAGAGATTGGGCTTTTTATCCTTGATGTATTGGACGGCAGCCGTGGTGCAATCTTTCGTATTGAGCCTGAAATCGGTGGCGGCCGGATCGGTCAGGAAATCCATCCCGTCCCACTCAAAAATATAACCGATTTCCGCATCGGGGTTCTTCTTGTGATACTGCCAGAATATATCCGGGAAGCGCCCGTTTTCATTGACGACACGCGGCTCCAGGTCGGGCGCTTTGGACCCCCAGGTGGTATAGCCGTGGAGCTCAATGCCGCTGCCCATGAAAATACTGGCCCAGTCGCAGGCGCTGCTCGAGGGTAATATGGTGCGGCTTTCGAGCGTGTAAGAACCCTTTGCCATCAAGTCACGCAACGTGGGCATATCGGCCCCATCGCGAATGGATTTAGCGCAGAGACCATCAAAGCCGACGAAAATCACATGCTCCGGACGCCAATCCGAGCGGCTCTTTTTCTCGGCTCTCTTTTTCTCGGCGCGATCACTACGATCGCTATGATGGCCAGTGGAGACATATACACAACCACTCTGGCAAAACGCCAGAATCAAACAAGCGGATAATACGATTATTTTTTTCATTAAATAACGATCTGTTCAGTTTCCTTCTATAACAATGCCCGATACTTTAGGCTCTTAGCGGGTTGATGTCGAGGCTATTATTCGATAGATGGGGAGTAAAAGCTTGCAAGCGCTCTGCTCATGAATGAGAATCTACTCCGTATGGAGCAGTTGGATCAACTCAGGGAAATGTTCAGGATGCAGAAATCGCTCAATGCGAGAATCGGCGTCAACACCGACTCAATGAGCGATGAAGAGAAGGTCAAATGGGTTTTAAATTATTGCCGGGCAATGAGCCAGGAAATCGCCGAGTTGACCGATAGCGTCCCCTGGAAGTGGTGGGCAAAATATCAGAAATTTGAAGAACAGAACGCCCGGGTGGAAGTGGTCGATCTTTTCCACTTCCTGATCAGCGCCGCCCAGGTCCTGGGAATGAGCGCCGACGACGTCTATAACGCTTATCTCAAGAAGAACGCCGTCAACTTCCAGCGACAGGATACGGGCTATACTGTCAAGGACGAGAACGACTCCAAACATATCTAGGGAGAGGCAGTTTTTCGCCTCTTCCGGGCTCTCTCCGTGGAGAGAGTGCCTTTTGAAAACGAGTTACCGTGGCCGTTTTTCTTTATCATGCACGGGAAGCCGGAACAGGACGCGAAGTCCGCGGCTCCATAGATGCCTCCAGCGAGCAGACCGCAATGGCTGCCCTGAGAGGGAGGAATCTATTCGTGCTTTCCCTGAGGGAGAAAGATATCTCCGCCAGCTCCATTCATCGGGGAGTGCGCCTGATGGACCTGGCGGCCTTCACGCGGCAGCTGGCCAGTATGCTCGATGCCGGGTTGACCATTCCGCAGGCGTTGCAGACCCTTTCCACTGAAACGGCAAGCAGGACACTCCAGAAGGTCATCACCGATATTCTGAAACAGATCGATTCAGGAGAGAGCTTTTCGGGGGCCCTCCAGAAACATCCAGAAGTCTTCAGCCGCCTTTACGTCAACATGGTCGATGCGGGTGAGCGAGGCGGAATTCTCCCCGATATTCTGGCACGGCTGGCGACCTATTCGGAAAAGACCCATCGGCTCCGCTCCAAGGTCCGCGCAGCCCTGTTGTACCCGACCATTGTTTCACTGGTGGCCATCGCGGTCGTGAGCTTCCTTCTGATCATGGTGGTCCCGACTTTCAGCAACATCTACCAGGAGCAGAAAATCCCCCTACCCGCTTTTACTCAATTCGTCATCACGGTGGCGAACTCTCTCAAGGATAATGTCCTCTATTATGGCATGACGCTCGGCGCTTTGATTCTGATCTGCTTTTCCATAATCCGAACGCCCGCAGGCCGCGCCTGGTGGGACGGCTTCAAATTAAAACTCCCCGTTCTGGGGCCCCTCTTTCACAAGCTGGCTCTGAGCCGCTTTGCCCGCACGACCTCCTCGCTGATTCACTCCGGGGTGCCCATTCTGGAGGTTCTCAACGTCGTCTCGGCCACCGTCAACAACGTCCAGATGGAAGCAGCTCTCAGGAGCTCGGCGCTGCGGATTGAGCGCGGCGATACCCTCTCGGGCGCACTCTCAACCTACCCGATTTTCCCGGCGATTATCCTGCGGATGATTACGGCCGGCGAACAGGGCGGTGCCGTCGATACCATGCTCGAGAAAGTCTCTGATTATATGGACGATGAGCTCGACCAGGCTCTCTCCGGGCTAACCTCGCTGATCGAGCCAATCCTGATCATTTTCCTGGGCCTCATGATCGGCGGCATGGTCCTGGCTATGCTCCTGCCGGTGTTTGACATGGTCAACCACGTACGCTGATTTTTCCCGCCGCCGGATGCCTTCCTTCTTGTTTCAGGGGCGGTTCTGCTTTATTGTCTTGCAAGGGACACTTTAAACCCACGGATGGTATCTGGCAAAACAATGGATTTACAATTTTTTAACACGCTTTCTCACCGGATAGAGACCTTTAAGACTTCCGATCCTCTCGGCAAAAAAGTGGGGCTCTATTGCTGCGGTCCGACTGTTTACGATTTCGCCCATATCGGCAACTTCCGAACCTTTATTTTCGTCGATATGGTGCGCCGGTTTCTGGAGTTTAAGGGCTTCCAGGTCAACCACGTCATGAATATCACCGACGTGGATGACAAGATCATTCAACGCCTCAATGCGAATCCCGAGAAAATCACGCTCCGCGATTACACCACGATTTACGAGAAGGCCTTCTTCGAGGATTTTGACCAGCTCAATTGCCTTCGTCCCAGCGTGATACCGAGAGCCACGGATTATATCCCCCAGATGCTTGAGTTGATCGGCAAACTGATGGAGAACGGGATCGCCTACCAGACGCCCGACGGCTCCATTTTCTTCAGCATCCAACGCTACATGGCCCTGGGAGGGAAATACGGGCAGTTGGTGAAGATCAATTTTGATGAAGTCCGTGTGGGTGAACGGATTAAGAACGACGAATATGAGAAGGAAAACGCTGCCGATTTCGCTCTCTGGAAGGCACGAGTCCAGGGCGACGGCGAAGTTTTCTGGCCGAGTCCCTGGGGTGAAGGCCGTCCGGGCTGGCATATCGAGTGCAGCGCCATGAGCCGCAAGCTCTTGGGAGAGACCTTCGATATGCATCTGGGAGGCGAAGACCTGGCCTTTCCGCACCACGAGGATGAGATCGCCCAGAGCGAAGGCTCAACCCTCTGCAAAGAAGGCGGATGCAAACCGACTCCCTTTGTCCGCTACTGGCTTCACTTCTCGCACCTCCTGGTCGAAGGCAAAAAGATGAGTAAATCGCTGGGCAATTTCTACACCCTGCGCGATCTCTTCGGCAAAGGCTATACGGGCCGGGAAATCCGCTACCTGCTGCTCTCGGCGCATTACCGGGAGTCTTTGAATTTCACACTGGAAGGCCTGAACGGTGCCCGTGCGGCCCTATCCCGCCTGGATGAATGCCTCTCCAAGCTCAGGGAACTGGCCGGAACGACAGAACCCTCCGGAACACAATCGGCCCTTGTTCAGAATTTTGACGATGCCCTGAGCGATGATTTCAACCTTTCGGCTGGCTGGGCCGCCGTTTTTGACTGGGT
>CAZSTC010000078.1:0-9822 GCA_964609795.1 uncultured Verrucomicrobiota bacterium | reverse complement strand
GAGGGCACTGAAGGCTGGACGAATCCCTGGCAGGGAATTGCGACGGCAACGTGGCCCCCGGAAGAATCGACGACATTGAGCTTTGAGGTAGTGGCCGGCAAGCTCGTCCTGACCTTTAGCGGAGGCGGCCTTGAGGCCAGCAGCGACCTCATTCTTTGGACCCCGGTAGAAGTCACCGAAGAGGGCAAATACGAACTCGATATCCCCTCAACCGGCAAGACGTTCTTCCGTATAGCCCAGTAGAGTCTTAATCAACAGGGATGCGACCCCTCCGGGGGCGTAGAAGAATGTAGGGCGGATTATACCCGGGGTGTGGCGACCCCGGGCTATGGGCTGGATATACTCCGTATACCTTGAGAATGCGCATCCTGACGGCTGCGGAGAATGTGTCACGCAACGTTTGCTGCACCCCGGAAGGGGTGCAGATAAAGGGGGTTATTCTTGGCCGCTTTTTTACCTCATTTCAGTGATAATTTAACAATTTTCAGACCCTGTTTCGGCTAGAGGGGAAAACCGGGGAAAACAGGGTCGAAAAAGGGGTTATTTTCTGACTGACGGTTCGATCAAATTCAGCCCCGAAATTCAAAAGAAAAAGTGTCCAAAAAAATAACTTTACCATAGGTAAAGAAATAAATCTTTTTTTCTGCCCTTTTTCCCGTTTATAAGCTTGTAATAAAAGGCGTTTTTGATAGAATGAGCCGTCTTTTGAATTGAGATGGACAAGGACTTAGATTTCACACAAAACAGTCAGTCACCACCCCCCGAATTCAGTACCGCCGGAGGCGAAAAATACGACGCTTCCAAGATTGATAAATTAGAGGGTTTGGAGGCTGTTCGCAAGCGCCCCGGAATGTACATTGGCGACCCGGATGAAAACGGGCTTCACCACTGCGTCTTTGAGGTGCTCGATAACTCCATTGACGAACACCTTGCCGGTTTTTGCAAACAGATTTCGGTTGTGATCCATGTGGATGGCTCGGTTTCCATCAAGGATGATGGGCGCGGCATCCCGGTGGATATACACCCCAAGTTTAATATCCCCGCCGTGGAGCTGGTTCTCACCAACCTGCATGCGGGAGGTAAGTTCGGCCAGGGCGCCTATAAATACTCGGGCGGCCTGCACGGTGTCGGCGCCAAGTGCGTCAACGCCCTCTCTGAATGGTTCAAGGTAGAGGTCTATCGCGACGGCCTGGTCTACTACATGGCCTTTGCCCTGGGCAAAACCACGCAGAAACTCCAGGTGATCGGTAAATCCAAAACCACCGGCACCTGTATCACTTTTAAACCCGACCCGACGATCTTCACGATCACGACCGAATTCCAGTTCGACAACCTGGCCCGGCGTCTTCGCGAACTGGCTTTCCTCAATCCGGGCGTGGAAATTTCGCTCAAAGACGAGCGCCAGGAAAATAAGCAGGAGAAATTCGTCTACAAAAAAGGTATTGAGGAATTCGTACGCCAACTGGGTAAGGGCAAAAATACGCTCACGCCCAACCCTATCGTTCTGGCCACCCAAAAGGATGAAGTCTTCGTGGATTGCGTCATTCAATACAATGACAGCTACAACGACCACATTCTCTGCTTTGCCAACTCGATTCCCAACCCCGATGGCGGCACTCACCTGACCGGCTTCCGGACCGCGCTCACCCGTGCGATTAATCAGTACGGAAAGAGCAACGATCTCTTTAAGAAAGACAAGGATACCGCGCTCACCGGCGACGACGTGCGCGAGGGTATCGTCTGCGTGCTCAGCGTCAAGCTCCCCAATCCGCGCTTCGAATCCCAGACCAAGGTCAAACTGGTCAATACGGAGATCGAAGGCGTCGTCTCTTCCATCGTTTACGAAGGATTGATGGAGTATTTCGACCGCTCTCCGCAGATGGCCAAGATGGTCATCGAGAAGGCCCTGACGGCAGCCCGTGCACGCGAGGCGGCCCGCAAAGCCCGTGAAGCCGTCCGCAAAACGGCGCTCACCGGCGGCGGTCTGCCCGGCAAACTGGCTGACTGCTCGGACCGCGACCCGGCAAATACGGAGCTCTACATCGTCGAAGGTGACTCTGCAGGCGGCTCTGCCAAGCAGGGACGCGACCGCCGTTATCAGGCCATTTTGCCGATTCGCGGTAAATTCCTGAACGTCGAAAAAGCCCGTCTGGATAAAATTCTCCAAAATACGGAAATCCGCACGATGATTACCGCCGTGGGGACCGGTATCGGCTCGGGCGAAACCGAAGGCGCCTTTAGCCTGGAGCGGCTGCGCTACCACAAAATCGTCATCATGACCGATGCCGACGTGGATGGCTCTCACATCCGCACCCTGCTCCTGACCTTTTTCTTCCGGCAGATGCCGGAGCTGGTCAAACGCGGCCATATCTATATCGCCCAGCCGCCGCTTTACCAGATTCTCCGCAAAAAACGTGTCGAGTACGTGGAAGATGACAACCAACTCAATAAAATCCTGATTCAACTGGGGGCCGAAGAGGTCACCCTCAAGAATCTCTCCGATGAGCGCGTCTTTAGCGACAAGCAGCTCGATGAAATCCTGGAGCTTCTCACCGCACTGGATAAATACGCCAATGCGCTGCGCAGGCACGGAGGCGATTTCAGCGATTACGTGGAGAAAATCGACCCCAAGACTCAGGAGCTTCCCAAGCATTTCGTGAAAGTGCGCGATGGCAATGATGAATTCGTCCACTATTTCCATTCGGAGGACGAGCTCTTTGAATTCTCGGAGCAGAACCCCGATCTGGGACTCAACGAAAATGACGAAGAGGAAAACGGCAACGGCGAAAACGCCGAAGCCAATGGGAACGGAAATGGAAATGGCAACGGCAAAAACGGCAAGGGTAAGCACATGAAAACCCGCCGCGCCACCCATGTTGAGCTCTATGAGCACTCCGCCGTTTCTGACCTGCTCAAGAAACTTGCCCGCAAGGGTCTCTCCATTGAGCACTACTCGGCCCAGGATAAACCGCTCTTTGAGCTCTCCGAAGGCGAGGGCATTAAGGCGACCACCCGCAAGCTCTTCTCCATCCCAGAGATTCTCGAGGGAGTCATAGAAGTCGGCCGGCGCGGCATTCAGATCAAGCGCTTTAAAGGTCTGGGTGAAATGAACGCCAAAGAGCTTTACGAAACTACGATGAACCCGGCCAACCGTAAATTCCTGCGTGTGGAAGTGACCGATGCGGTGGAAGCCGAAGAGATGTTCACGAAGCTGATGGGCGAAGAGGTCGAGCCCCGACGCCAGTTCATTCAGGATAACGCCTTGAACGTCCGAAACCTGGATATTTAATAATTGATTTGGTTAGACAGATAGATAGATAAACATGTCAGACGATACCACTCCAAAACCCGAGAACATGCCCCTCATGGGCGGAGGTTCCGTTTTTTCAGCGGGAGAGAAGATTGCCAAAATAAACGTGGCCGACGAAATGAAAAGCTCATTTCTGGATTACTCCATGTCGGTCATTATTTCGCGAGCCCTGCCCGATGTCCGGGATGGTTTGAAGCCCTCCCAGCGGCGTATTCTCTACGCCATGCACGAGCTCAATCTCTATCCGGGCCATAAGCATTACAAATGCGCCAAGATTTGCGGCGATACCAGCGGTAACTATCACCCTCACGGCGAGCAGGTGATCTACCCTACCCTCGTCCATATGGCACAGCCCTGGTCCATGCGCGAGATACTGATCGACGGACAGGGTAACTTCGGCTCCATGGAAGGCGACCCTCCGGCCGCCATGCGTTACACTGAGGCGCGCCTCACCCACATGGGCGGCATCCTCATGAACGACATGGATAAGGATACGGTCGATTTTGTTCCCAACTATGATGAGCGCCTGACCGAACCGGTCGTTTTCCCCTCCGCCTGTCCGAACCTGATCGTCAATGGCGGCACCGGCATCGCCGTCGGTATGGCTACCAACCTGGCTCCCCATAATCTGGGCGAGACCGTCGAAGCCATCTGTGCCCTCATTGATAACCCGGACCTGCAGCCTCTAGACCTGCTCAAGTACATCAAGGGTCCCGATTTCCCCACCGGTTGTACCATCTGTGGCTCCGAGGGCATCAAGAATTATTTCCAGACCGGACGCGGCTCGGTCAAAATCCGCGCCAAAGTCGGTGTCGAGCAGCTCAAGGGCAACCGGGAGCAGATCATCATTTCCGAAATCCCCTTCGGGGTTAACCGGGCCGTACTGGTGGAGCGCATTGCCGATCTGGTCAATGAGAAGACCATTACCGACATCACGGCCATCCGCGATGAATCTGACGAAAATACTCGCGTGGTAGTCGAGCTCAAGCGCGACGCCATCCCCAAAGTCGTCATCAACAACCTTTACAAGTTCACCCAACTGGAGACCACTTTCAGCGTCAACGCGCTGGCCATCGATCACGGGCGCCCCAAAATTCTCAACATGAAGGAGATGATGGAGTGCTTCATCGAGCACCGCCGCGAAGTCATTATCCGACGCACCCGTTATCTCCTGAGAAAGGCCGAGGAACGCGCCGAAATACTGGAGGGCTATCTCATTGCGCTCGATAATCTCGATGAATTTATCCGGATTATCCGCCAGTCGGCCAACCGCGATGAGGCGCGCATCAAGCTGCTCGCTTTCGAATTCAGTCGCGCTGCCGTGGAGAAACTCGGCATCCTCATCCGCGACCCGGCCCGCCTGCGCAACGGCCGCTATTGCTTTAGTCTGGCCCAGGCCAATGCGATTCTGGACCTGCGTCTCTATCAGCTCACCGGACTCGAACAGGATAAGGTTCGCAACGAATACGATGCGCTGATCGAGACCATCAAGGATCTTCTGGATATCCTGGCCAACGAATACCGCATCATGGCCATCATCAAGCAGGAGCTCCGAGCCCTGGGTGAAAAATACGGCAACCCGCGCAGAACCGTTCTGGCGGCCGATGCCGGAGAAATGGCCATCGAGGACCTGATCGCCAATGAGGGCGTCATTATTACCATGACCCATAAGGGCCTCATCAAACGCACCAACGTCAGCTCCTATCGCTCTCAGCGACGGGGCGGCAAGGGCGTCATCGGCATGAGCACCCGCACCTCCGCTCTCGATGAGGATGAAGATTTTATCGAGCGCCTCTTCACGGCCAGCACTCACGATTACCTCCTCTTCTTTACCAATACCGGCAGGATCTATTGCGAGCGCGTCCATGAAATTCCCGATATGGGCAGAGCCGCCAAGGGCCGCAGCATCGCCAATCTATTGGAGCTGCAGTCCAATGAGAAAATCGCCGCTCTCATCCGAATCAATGCCCAGACCGAAAATGGCCTGGACACCACCTGGGAGCAGGATCAATGTCTCTTCTTTGCTACACGCATGGGAACGGTCAAACAAACTGAGCTTTCCCAGTTCGCCAATATCCGCAAGGGCGGCATTATCGCCATCAAGATCGACGAGGGCGACCTCCTCATTGATGTCAAATTGACCACCCACGGGGATGACGTCGTCCTCATTACCCGTCAGGGCATGAGCATTCGTTTCCACGAAGATGACGTCCGCAGAATGGGCCGAGCCACAACCGGCGTGCGCGGGATTAACCTCTCCGATGAGGATGAGGTCGTCGCCGCTGCCGTCGTAGAGAAAGACGCCTCACTCCTGGTTGCCGGAGACCGCGGCATCGGCAAACGTACCGATTTTGAAGAGTACCGCGTCCAATCCCGCGGCGGAAAAGGAATCATCACGATGAAGACCGGTGAGAAAACTGGCGACGTGATCGGCGCCCTGACCGTCAAGGATGGCGATGAAATTATGCTTATCACGATCGGTGGCCAGATGGTTCGCACCAGTGTCAACTACATCCGCGAGATCGGCCGCAACACCATGGGTGTACGGCTCATCAATCTGGATGAAGAAGACCGCCTGCAGGCCATCGCCCCCGTAGTCAAGGAAGACGACGATGACGAGGATGAAAACCAGCTCAAACTGGATGTCGATATCAATAATCCTGATGCTCCGGCTTCTCTGCAACCTCTGAGCGAAGAAGCGGAAGGAGAGGTGCAGGAGCAGGAGAACCCCGAAGCGGATTCCTCTCGCGCCGATGAAGAGCCGCCTGCTTTAGATTAAATCGGATCATGAAGCTTTTCGTTCACGGTTAATCCAACCAACACCAACACCAGAGAACGCAAAGACCTCCTCCCAGGGTGCCCCCAAAAGCCCAGGGAGGAGGTCCCCTTTTGGGGTACTTTAGGGGCACCTTCAGAAAGAGACTGGAAATCCCGTGCCGACATGTTAGTATCTCCCCGTATGTTTGCTCTGGATCTAATCCTTTCGAGCGGGTTTCGGCAGGCAAACATCACTCAGACTAATTAACGACTGCAGCGCCAACACCAGTAAACACGAGTTTTTATAGTTATGGTCACTCTTTACTCTACACCGGCCGCCCCCTCTTCTGAGCGCCCCACCGGGAGCCTGAAACAATGGGTTCTGGCCTCACGCCCCTGGGCCTTTACTGCGGCCATTATCCCGATCGCCCTGGGCTCGGCCCTGGCTGCTACAGAGGTCGCATTCCGTCCGGGGTTGTTCCTCCTGACGCTGGTGGCCGGAGTCCTGATGCAGGCAGCGGTGAATTACCTCAACACCTATGGCGATTACATTTCCGGCGTGGATACCCCCGAATCAGTCACTCCCAGCTGTTCTCAATTGGTGCGCGGGGAGCTCGATCCCCTCACCATGCGCAATGTCGGCCTGGGCACCCTCCTGGCCGCCATACTCTGCGGAGTCTACCCGGTCTGGGTAGGCGGCTGGCCGGTGCTGGTCTGCGGAGCGATCGGCTTTTTCGGCGTCCTCTTCTACACCACCTTCTTCCCCTACAAATATAAGGGACTGGGACCTCTCTTCGTCTTCTTCCTGATGGGGCCGCTGATGACGCTGCCGGCCTGGTACATTCAGGGAGCTGAGGGTTTCTGGCCGCCTCTATTGGCCTCGCTGCCGGTCGCCTGCATGGTAGCCGGGATTCTGCATAGCAATGACCTGCGCGATATCCGCTATGACGGCTCTGCCGGAATCAGAACTCCCGCAGCAGGCCTTGGGCTTCCCGCCGCGATCACTCTCTACAAAGCGCTCTATGTGGGAGCCTATCTGATTCTGGGAGCGCTGGTCCTCTTCAAAGTCCTCGATTATTTTGCGCTCCTGCCGCTCCTGGCGCTGCCGCCCGTCTATAAAACGCTGCGCGGCCTCACTGCGCAGTCCGAGCGCTCACGCATCGAATCTCTGGAGATGACTTCGGGCAAACTCCATTTCCTCTTTGGCCTACTCCTCACGCTGGGAGTCGCCATCTCAATCTTCGTCAAATAATGAACCCTATTTACCAATCCAAACCCGTTCGCCTGCCCTCATGTATCGGCGTCCTTTTTACGCTCTTCCTGGCGGCCTTCTTCTGGTGGGTGATCTTCGGCAAAGAAGCGGTCAATTTCTGGCTCGGCATGTCCGTCGCCACCTCCACTCTGGCGGCTCTGTCACTCATCCTGGGCGGCCGCGATTTTCGGCGTTCGCTCCTGAAATTCCCGGGCTCCACCACCTTCTGGATGGGATTGGCCAGCGCGGTGGCACTCTATGTGGTCTTCGAGGTCGGCTACTTCTGTTCACGGCTCCTCTTTAGCACCTCCCCCGAAGAGGTCAGCAATATCTACACTATCCGCTCCAAGGCCAACCCCTTCGTGATCAGCCTGGTTCTCCTTTTCATCACCAGTCCCTGCGAAGAAATCTTCTGGCGCGGCTTCCTCCAGCGCTGGGCCGTCGGACGCTTCGGGCTCGTGGCCGGATGGATTCTCTCCACGCTCCTCTATGCCGCAGTCCACATCGCCTCGGGCAACTGGATGCTGGTCATGGCGGCCATGGTAGCCGGAGCTTTCTGGGGACTCCTCTATCTCCTCACCCAGAATTTGTGGATTTGCATCCTCTCTCACGCATTCTGGACGGTCCTCATCTTTATCCTGATCCCTATTCCCTGAAGACTCTCTCCGCTCCTAAATTCGCACATTATGAGCACGCCTTTCACACAACCCAATCCGACCCTGATTCTTTGCGCTGCTCTGGCGGCCTTCCTGGTCCTCGGGTCGTTCGGTTTCTGGAAGCGGCTCAGCCTCCGCTGCGGCCTCTTGGATGAACCGGGCCGGCGCAAAATCCACCGCAAACCGACCTCTCTGGCCGGCGGCCTCACAGTCCTCATGGCGGCGCTGCCCTTTTGCCTCTATTACTTTTACACCCTGCCCGGGGCGGGCGGCTCCCTGCACTGGTTTTGGTTCGGGGGACTCCTGGCCTTTTTTCTGTTGGGTCTGACCGATGACTTCCGGGAACTGGGCCCGGGCGTGAAATTCCTCGTTCAGCTCCTCCTGATCGGAGTCCTCACTACCCGGATTCACTTTGAATTCTTCTCACCCACGACTCTGGGCTCGGCACTCAATTTCGCGCTCTCTTTCCTCTGGTTCGGCCTCATCCTCAATTCGCTCAATTTCCTCGATAACATGAACGGTCTCTGTGCCGGGCTCGGAGCACTTCTGGCAACCGCTTTCTTTTCCGCGAACCTGATGCTCCCGGGTGCACAGCTCCTCCCGGTTTTTTTGATTTTTGCGGCAACGCTGTTCGCCTTCCTCCCCTGGAATTACCCCAAAGCAAAAGCCTTTCTGGGTGATTCAGGCAGCCACCTGGTCGGGTACCTCGCGGCCACCGGCTCCATCCTGCTCACGAACGCTCTCTTGCAACGCTCGGCCTCTGAACCGGGCCCGCTGCAATCCCTTGCTAACTTCCTGCCGGTTCTCCTGATGCTGAGCCTGCCGCTCTATGACCTGGGGTCAACCTTCCTCATCCGCCTGCGCAACGGCCGGCCGCTCTACGTGGGCGATACTAACCACATCTCGCATCGGCTCGTCCGCAAGGGTCTGAGCCCTGCCGCAGCCGTGGCCGTCATCTGGGCTCTCTGCGCCGCAACCCTCGCTCTGAGCCTCCTCTGGATATCCCGGGGAATATAAAAATCATCCCTGAAAATTTCTCTTCCGGTCAATTTTCAGGTGACAAAAACAGAAATGCGTGCTAGAATTCACTTGATGATGGAGACAGAATCTAGTTTTCATATTTTTCCTAATTAGATCGCGTACCACTCCATCATCACCTGGTTTTGGGGGGCGGTTCATACAGAACAGCCAATGAAGCAAAAAATAGAATGTACATAAAAGTGTTCATGCTAGGGCTGCCCCCCTCTTCTTCAGAAACCCTCCTTACATTTTGACCGACCTTGTCGGATGCCTCCCCTTAGCTTTTGACTCCGGAAAGTAGTTTCAGAAGTTTCCCCCGCACCACCGGCTTATAGAGAATGCCATCCAGATGAGTCAGGTCAAAGCCTGTCTCGGCTTCGATATCGGCCGTAATGGCGAATATCTTCACATTCTCCGCTTTGGGCATCGCGCGAATCGCCGCCGCAAGCTCCTCTCCGCTCATCTCCGGCATCCAGAGATCCGTCAGGACGACATCATAAGAGCCTTGCTCGAACTCCTGAAGCGCCTGCTTGCCCGATGATGCCAGCGTGTGCTCGACGTTCATCTTCTTGAGCATAATCGAAAGCACCTTCAAGTTCATCTCCACATCATCGACCAGCAGCACCCGAATCCCCGTGTTGAGCGTGTGCCCGTCCATCATAATGTGATCGGATTCCTTGATTTGAGTCAGATACTCGTAACTGATTCTGGGGAAGCGAACGGTAAAAATACTCCCTTCTCCGGGCCGGCTCTCGAAAAATATCTCTCCGCCCATCTTCTCGACCAGCTGTTTGGTGATGGAGAGCCCCAGACCACTGCCTTCATAG
>CAZSTC010000077.1:0-9937 GCA_964609795.1 uncultured Verrucomicrobiota bacterium | reverse complement strand
CTACGCCAAATCGCCACCGACAACGGATATGCCCGTCCACGTCAAATAATGGATCTTTTACAACAGCCTTAGATAAATATATGGAAAGCGAACAGGATACAAAGGAGTTGAGTTCGGAAGTCATCGAAAATCATAATCGCCTGGTTGAAAGGAATGTCCTGGCCAAAGCGTTGGGTTATGATTTCGAAGAAGGAATTAAATTCGTACTGGAGCAATCTTTGCCTCTGGGCGACTCGGTTCTGGAAATCGGCACCGGCAAAGGGCGCTTTATGACCGCTCTGGCGCCTCATGTCAATGAGCTCATCACGCTGGATGTATCCGCCGAAGAGCAACAATTTGCGCAGCTCAATGCCGCCTACGCCGGGGTACAGGGTAAAATACGTTACCTCATTCAAGATGCAGCCTCACTGCCCTGGCCCGACAAGACTTTTGACGCAGTTCTGACCATGAACGCCATCCACCATATCCCCCACTTCGAGCAGGTACTCGTGGAAATGCAGCGCGTTGTTAAGCCGGATGGCAAGATTGTTCTGGCTGATTTTTCACCGCGTGGGTTTCAGGTCATTGGCAAAATCCATCGCTCTGAAGGCAAGGTTCATCAGCGGCATTTCCATGATTTACGCAATTTCCAGAGAATCCTGAGAAGCCAGGGGTGGACGACACGTCTGCGCAAGGGCTACCTGCAGGAAGTTTTGGTTGCCTGGCAGAAAAAGAAGTCCTAAACACATTCACCTTGTTGAGAGAAGGTTAGCTCTCAAAAAAAGTATTTACCAACTTACCCTCCCTCTCTTGACAATCCCCTCATGTGCATCTACTTTTCTAAATGTGATGCTGCGCGCGGCGGATTATTCACCTGCAAAGACACTTTTTTGCAGATGGAAGGTTGTGCAAAAATGAGACCCCGACAGCCCACTCAATAGATTTAATAATATGAAACAGACGACTACTCACCTTTTCTGCGCCCTCCTTTCGGGAGCCTTAGTTCTCCTCTCCGGATGCGGCAAATCGGAAACTCCCGCCCAAACATCTAAATTACCGACGGCTTCCATACGGGTCGAGCAAGTCCAAAACCGTTCTTATCAACAGAAAGATGAAGTGGCAGGCACGGTTCGCTCCAAGTTGAAGTCCATGATCGAAGCTAAGGTCAGCGGACGCATCAAAACCATTTCAGCTCAGGTGGGCCAGGAAGTCCTCCAGATGGACCCTCTTATTGAGCTTGATGCCCAGGAGATCAGCTCCCGCTATGATCAAGCTGTGACGGCACGCGAACAGGCCCTCTCAGAATGGAGAAGGTACGAAACTCTGAGAAAAGATCAGGTCATTACTCAACAGGAGTATGAACAGGTTGAGTCACGTTATAGAATCGCTGATTCCCAGGAACTGGAGGCCAAGACCATGCTGGGCTACACGGTTATCAATGCTCCCTTTACCGGAATCGTCACCCGAAAGCTGGCCGATGTCGGTGATTTGGCTTCTCCCGGTAAGCCTCTTCTGGAGCTGGAGGACCCTCTGGCATTGCGATTGGAAGCCGATATCCCCGAAGGACTCCTCGATAGAATCCATTTAGGTGATCAACTTGATGTGCAAATTTCCTCCATTACAAACCGCCTCACGGGCACTGTCAGCGAAATCGCTCCGGTGGGAGATCCTAACAGCCGCACCTTCCCAGTGAAGCTCGATTTACAATCGCAGCCGGGTTTGCGGTCCGGACAGTTTGGCAGAGTCTCTGTCCCCATCGGTTTAGCCCAATCCCTCTTTATCCCCTCGAGCGCGATTGTCCAGCGTGGCCAATTAGACCTGGTCTTTGTCGTTAAAGATAATAAAGCGCTGCTCCGCATTGTTAAAACAGGCAAGCGAATGGACGACCAGGTCGAAATCCTGGCGGGGCTGGAGGCCGGCGAGTGGATCGCTACCCAGAACGCCTCACTTCTCTCCAACGGGCAGCCGGTGGAGGTGCTCCAATGAAGCTCGAATCTCAGGATAAACAATCTCTCGGGGTAGCCGGTCGGATTGCCTCGGCTTTCATCGATTCAAAGCTGACGCCCCTGGTCATCATTATCTCCATTCTCCTTGGCATAGCCGCCGTCATCATGCTCCCGCGAGAGGAAGAGCCCCAGATCAAAGTTCCGATGGTGGATGTCATGGTCTCCATGCCCGGCTTCAGTGCCCAGGAAGTCGAGCAACGCGCCACCAGCCCCATGGAAAAACTGCTCTGGGAAATTCCCGGGGTCGAATATATCTATTCCACCTCGCAACCGGGTCAGAGCCTCGTCATCGTCCGCTTCAAAGTAGGTGAAGATGTCGAAAAGAGCCTCGTCAAACTCAATCAGAAATTACAATCTAACTTTGACCGCATTCCTCATGGCGTGGGAGCTCCTCTCATCAAAGCCAAGTCGATTGATGACGTACCGATCCTGGCGCTCACTTTCCACAGCAGCTCTTACAATCATCTGGAGCTGAGGCGGCTCGCGGCCCAGGTGGAGGATTCCATCAAGCAGATACCTCTGGCGGCCGAGACCACGGTCATTGGCGGTGCCAGGAGAACTCTCCGCATCTTGCTGGATCCCTCCAAGCTTGCTTCGCGAAACCTGAGCCCGGTCGGTATTGTGCCGATGCTCCAGCAGGCAAACCGTCAATTTGCCTCCGGGGGGTTGACCACCGCCAATCAGGAAATCGTGGTTGAAACAGGCGCTTTTCTCCAATCTGCCGAAGAGGTTGGCAACGTCGTCGTCGGTGTTTTTTCCGGCAAACCGGTTTATCTTCGCCAGGTAGCTGAAATTATGGATGGCCCCGAAGAGCCCTCTCAGTATGTCTTTTTTGGTTTCGGCGCTGCAGAGCCCTCAAGCTTTGACGGGAAAAAAGAACCGGCCGTCACTCTGAGCATTGCCAAGCGTCCGGGCGCCAGCGCCATTCTCGTTGCTGATGAAGTCCTCCGTAAAGTGGAGACCCTGAAAGGGACGATTATTCCCGAGGAAGTCGGCGTCACCGTTACCCGTCATTATGGCAAAACGGCTTCCGAGAAATCCAATGAGCTCCTCTTTCACATGGCTATCGCCATTGTCAGCGTTTCCATCCTTATCGTCCTGGCTTTGGGTTGGCGGGAAGCCGGCATCGTGGGAATAGCGATCCCGGCCACTCTGGCTTTGACCCTTCTGGTTTTCCTCCTCTATGGCTTTACCCTGAACAGGATTACTCTCTTTGCCCTCATTTTTTCAATCGGTATCCTGGTCGATGACGCCATAGTCGTCGTGGAAAACATTGTGCGTCACTTCCATCTGCCCCATAACAAGGATAGAGCCTGGCATAAAATCGCCGTAGAGGCCGTGGGAGAAGTCGGCAACCCGACCATTCTGGCCACTTTTGCCGTAATTTTCGCAGTCCTCCCGATGGCATTTGTCGGCGGTCTCATGGGACCCTATATGCGGCCGATCCCGATCGGAGCTAGCGCTGCGATGTTCTTTTCGCTTTTAATTGCCTTTATCGTCACCCCTTGGGCTTCGATCCGGATGCTGCGCTGGTGGAACGGGGAGGAACGCCTCAAAGCCCATATAGAATCCGCACATGCCAAAACTTCACCTCCACAGCAAAACCAGCAGGAGCCGGAGCATCACAGCCACTTTGAACACGAAGAAGACGCTTTCACCCGCTTCTATCGTAAAATCATGGATCCTCTCATCCACCATCCGGGTTTACGGTGGATGTTCCTCATCGGAATTGTTGCCCTCTTGCTGGCCGCCTTTGTGCTCGTCCCCCTGGGATGGGTCAAGGTCAAGATGCTTCCTTTTGATAATAAGAATGAGTTTCAAATCATTCTGAATATGCCCGAAGGCAGTGCTTTGGAAAAAACGGCACAGGCAGCTCTGGAAATCGGAGAAGCAATCCGGGGCGAACCCGAAATTACCGATTATCAGATCTATGTCGGAACCGCTTCTCCTTTCAACTTCAACGGCCTGGTTCGCCATTACTTTGCACGGCAGGGCGCCAGCGTGGCTGATCTTCAGGTCAACCTGCTCGAAAAGCACAAACGCAAGGCCCAGAGCCACGATATCGCCAAACGCATTCGCCCGAGAGTCAAGGAAATCGCCGATAAATACGGAGCTCGAATCGCTGTGGCGGAAGTTCCTCCCGGACCTCCGGTTCTCCAGACACTGGTAGCCGAAATCTACGGACCCAATGAGGCCTCTCGCATGAAGCTGGCCACTCAGGTGCGCGAAATCTTCAAAAATACGCCCGGAGTCGTCGACGTGGATTGGTACGTGGAAGCAGATCAGCCCAAAACACGCTTCGTCGTGGATAAGGAGAAGGCCTCCCTCAACGGAATCAGCGCTGAAACCATCTCTCAAACCCTCCGGATCGCTGTGGGCGGTCAATCCGTAGACCTGCTCCATATTCCCCGCGAGAAGGAAGATATCAACCTCGTGCTGGAAATTCCACGCTCTCTCAAGACCACCCCCGAAGAGCTTTTGGGTATTCGTGTTCGTTCCGGTGATGCTAACGCCTTGCCCGAGCCCTCCGCCTCAGCCGAAGGTTCACCCTTGGTGCCTCTGCGCGAACTGGTCTCCATTCAGGAAGAAATCGCCGATAAAAGTATTTATCACAAAAACCTCATGCCGGTCACCTACGTGATTGGGGACGTGGCCGGAATTGTGGAAAGCCCCGTCTATGCCATCCTCAAGATGAATGAGGCGCTCGCCAAACTGGATATGCGCGATTACGGCGGAAGCTCTGCCGATCTCAAAATATATAATGCCGCCATGCCTTTCAGCGACGGGCAGCCCTCCATGAAATGGGACGGAGAATGGCATATCACGATTGAAGTCTTCCGTGATCTGGGCTTGGCCTTTGGGGCCGTCCTCATCCTCATTTACATCCTGATGGTCGGTTGGTTCAAGTCCTTCATGACACCCCTGGTCGTGATGATCGCCATTCCTTTCAGCCTGATTGGAATCCTGCCGGCTCACGGACTGATGGGCGCTTTCTTCTCAGCCACCTCCATGATCGGTTTTATGGCCGGGGCCGGAATCGTCGTACGCAACTCCATTATTCTGGTAGATTTCACTGAGCTTCGTATGCAAGAAGGAATGCCTCTGGATGAGGCCGTGATCGATGCTGGAGCCGTAAGATTCCGCCCCATGCTCCTGACCGCGCTGGCCGTGGTGGTGGGTGCCGGAGTCATCCTTTTTGACCCCATCTTCCAGGGGCTTGCCATCTCGCTCATGGCGGGCGAAGTCGCATCCCTATTAATCAGCCGCATGGCCGTTCCGGTTCTCTACTTTATGAGCAAGAACAGGAAGAAATCAGCAAAACTGGTGTAATATCCGGCATGAACGGAAATAGGGAATGAATATCATCAAAGATTACGTCCTCAGCTTCTGGTCCGTGTTCACGACGATGGCCCCCTGGCTTCTTTTCGGTTTCTTTGTGGCCGGACTGGTCGGGCTTTTCTTTTCTTCTGAACAGATAAAACGCCACCTGAGCGGAGCCGGTTTCAGGCCCATTCTGAAAGCCGTTTTAATCGGGATTCCTCTGCCACTCTGCTCCTGCGGCACGATTCCCGTTGCGGCCACTTTGCGCAAAGAAGGTGCCAGTAAAGGCGCCACCGGAGCTTTCCTCATTGCGACACCCCAGACCGGCGTGGATAGCATCGTCGTGACTTTCAGTATGCTCGGTTGGGTCTTCGGCCTCATCCGCCCTTTTCTGGCATTGGTCACCGGTCTCGCGGGCGGAAGCCTTATCCAGAAAGCGACCAGTCATGAAATTGAGACCTCAGCTCCCGAAGAACCCTCAGAGTCCCCGGTTAAAAGCTGCTGCTGTCATAAAGAAGAGGCTCCCGTTAAAAGCTGCTGTAGCAGCCAGAATGAAGGAGCCCTCATGGGGGAGAAAAGAGCAGCCCGCGGTTTTCTCTCTTCTGTCGGTTGTATCTTTTCCTTCGGTTTTTTGCAGATGCTCAGCAGCGTCAAAGGTTCCCTGCTCCTCGGAATCGCGATTGCCGCACTGGCCCAGCAGTTCTTGCCTGAAAATCTGGGTGCAGACTATATCAAGGGCAACTATTTCTACGAATTCGGAGCGATCGCTCTGCTCTCCATTCCCATTTACGTCTGCTCCACGGCATCGGTGCCGATTGCTGCAACCCTGATGCTCAAGGGGATTTCTCCCGGAGCCGCATTGGTTTTTCTCGTGTTGGGGCCGGCCGTAAACGCCGCCACAGTCACGACGATGTTCAAAATTTTGGGAGCAAGAGCCGGCATCATCTATCTGGCCGTAATCGCGACCGGTTCGATCCTGATGGGGCTCCTCTTAAACCTTTCCGGAATGGAGCTCATGCCCACTCAGTTTTTCATGCACTCCATGCATGAAACTCATTGGTTGTCTCACCTTTCGGGCATCTTGTTGGCTGCTTTAATGTTGAGAGCGTTTCTGGGCATCAGTTTTCCGGGTTCTCACAAGCATGAATCAGGAAAAAACTGCGCATAATGAAAATGATAAATCGAATTTCTCTGGGCCGGACTCTTTCTCTCGTCGCTCTCCTCTTTATTGCTGGAGCCGCCCACGACAATGCAAGAGCTGATGAACCCGGTTCCCCAGCAGCCCAATCTCTGACACCTTCCGCACCGTCGGCAGAGGTGTATCTCAAAGTGGCTGCGGAGCTGGAGTCCAATCTCAAAGATCATATCCTGGAAAAATTCTTCCCGGCTGCTCTGGATGAAAAGAACGGCGGCTTTATCGAAAACTTCTCCCGCGACTGGAAACCACAGCCCGGGGCAACTAAAAGCATCGTATATCAAAGCCGACTCACCTGGACTAGTGCAGAAGCGGCACGACGCTTTCCCGATAAGGCCGATCTCTACCTCTCCATGACCCGTCACGGCGCGGCTTACCTGGCTCAAAAAATGTGGGATGAGAAAGATGGCGGCTTTTTCTGGGAGGTGCCCGTCAATGGCCAGCCCGAGAATACCTTCAAGCAGATGTACGGACACGCTTTCGGTATTTACGCTTTGGCCGCAAACTATCGCGCCACGCATGACCCCGCAGCTTTGGAGCTCGCTCAAAAGGCGTTTCAATGGATGGATAAGTATGCCCATGATTCCCTGCATGGCGGGTACTTCGAGAATATCGGCCCTGATGGCAAGACCGCCAATCCCAAATCGGGAAACGCCGTTGGGGCCAAAGAAGACCAGAAATCCATGAATACCGGCATCCATATTCTGGAAGCACTCACCGAGCTTTATGCGGTCTGGCCTGATCCCCTCCTCAAGAAAAGGCTTCAGGAGATGCTGGATATTTGCCAACGGAGGTTCTTCTCTCCTCCCGGCTATCTGATTCAGTTTACCGGCCGGGATTGGAAACCGCTCACGAGCCCCGATTCCTTCGGGCATGATGTGGAGGCCGGCTTCCTTATGGTGGAAGCAGCCGATGCTCTCGAGCTGAAAGATAAAACGTCTTACTGGGAAGCCGCACGCCAATTGGTGGAACATGCGCTCCTCTACGGCTGGGATGAAAAAAGAGGCGGCTTATATGATCTGGGGACTCTGAACGCGGACGGCTCAGTCACAAGCGGTCTGAAAACTGAAAAAATATGGTGGGTCCAGGCCGAACATCTGAATGCTCTTCTCCTCCTCCACGAGCACTCTGCAAAAGAAACCTCACGATACTGGGATGCCTTCCAGAAACAGTGGCACTGGATCTCCAATTTCCAGATAGACACTCTCCATGGCGGATGGTGGTCTGAAGTCCGGAAAGAAGGTGAACCCTTTCTCCACTCAAAAGCGGATCGCTGGACCGAGTGCTACCATCAGGCCCGCGCCATGTTCAACACCTCTGCACGACTTCGCAAGATGGCCTCACCAACGGATTGACACATCCCCTGAACTCTCTAAACTCTTCTTTGGTGAAACGGATTTTCGATGGACGAGAATTCGGCACTCTCAAGCTTTATAAGAATGGACCCTGTTATGCGAAACCTGACTCAAAGGGAAATTGAAATACTGGAATCCCAAAAATGTAAATCCGAAAACTGGGAAGACGTATTCGTATCGGATCAATTTAATGAAAGTGATCTCGAGCAGATTGATCACGTCCAATTTTCGGGTAGAATTGAGATCGGGGTTTTTCGCAAAACCTTTTCGCTGCCCGGGGGCATGAAGAAACACTCCGGCCTCCATCATGCAACGCTTCACAATTGCACCCTGGGGGATAACATCTTCATCGAACACGTCCAAAGATACATCGCCAACTATACGATCGGAGAAGATTGTTTCATCCAGCATCTCAATCTCCTTCTGGTGGATGGCCAAGCAATGTTTGGAAACCAGGTTGAGGTCTCCGTATTGAACGAAACAGGCGGAAGAGAAGTGCCGATCTATGACAGGCTCTCGGCATCGCTCGCCTATATTATCGCACTCTACCGGCACCGGCCCAATCTCATTCATCGTCTGAGAGAGATGATCGGCGACTATGCATCCGCCCATTCATCCAACCGGGGAAGCATAGGAAGCGAAGTAAAAATCCTCAATGTCGGGACGATTATAAATGTGAAAGTGGGCGACTGCTGCACGATTGAGAATACGACGCGATTGGAAAACGGCTCCATAAACAGTAATCGCCAGGCTCCTGTCACCATCGGTGATAGCGTCATTGCTCGAGATTTCATTGTCTCTTCTGGCTCCACCATATCAGATGGGGCCAAGCTGATTCGCTGTTTTGTGGGCCAATCCTGCCTGGTATCGCATAGTTTCTCGGCTCATGACTCTCTGGTTTTCAGCAACTGCGCTTTCGAAAATGGAGAGGCTTGTGCCATTTTCGCGGGTCCCTCCACCGTCTCAATGCATAAATCGAGCCTCCTCATTGCCGGAATGTTCTCTTTCCTGAATGCCGGCAGCGGTTCCAATCAAAGCAATCACATGTATAAACTGGGACCCATCCACCAGGGAATCGTGGAGCGGGGATCCAAGACGACGAGTGACTCCTATATTCTGTGGCCGGCACGCGTCGGCCCCTTCTCGCTGGTCATGGGGCGCCACTACCATCATAGCGATACTTCGGATATGCCCTTTTCCTATCTCATAGAGCATAAAGATGAAACCTATCTTATTCCCGGGGTGAATTTAAGAAGCGTCGGAACGATTCGAGATGCTCAGAAGTGGCCCAAACGTGATAAGCGCAAAGACCCCATCCAACTGGATAAAATCAATTACAATCTCTTAAGTCCCTACACGATCGGCAAAATGATGAAGGCCGTTGAGATTTTGAAAAAACTCCAGGAGATCGTGGGCGAAACCTCCGAAATCTATGGCTATCAAAATACCCGTATCAAGGGCTCATCCCTCAGAAATGGATTAGAAGTTTACCAGAAAGGAATTCTCAAGTTCCTGGGCAATTCTCTCATTTCACGCCTGGAAGGAGCTCCCTTCGCAAATGTGGAGGAGATGCGCCAACGATTGGTTCCCGACAGCCGGGAAGGTTTGGGCGAGTGGATCGATCTTTCGGGCTTGATTGCTCCAAAAGCATCGATCGAAGAACTGATTTCGAAAATTGAATCCCGACAAATCAATAGTTTAGCTGAAGTCGAAGCATGCTTTGAACAACTCCATCGAGACTATTATAAGCTGGAATGGACATGGGCGGCCGATAAACTCCAGACTTGGTGTGGGGTTAACCTCGATTCGATAACTCCCGAAGAGGTGATCCATCTGGTCGAGCTTTGGAAGGAAGCCGTTGTCAGCCTGGACGAAAAACTCTATCAGGATGCGCGTAAAGAGTTTTCACTCACGTCGAAAACGGGTTTCGGTGTAGATGGGGGCTCTCGCCTGGAGAAGGAAGAAGATTTCGAACGGGTCCGTGGTATTTTTGAAAAGAATCCTTTTGTGACAGCGGTCATTAAACACATTGAGGATAAGAAAGCCCTGGGCGACGAATTGCTGGCCCGCTTGCGCCCCCT
>CAZSTC010000076.1:0-10048 GCA_964609795.1 uncultured Verrucomicrobiota bacterium | reverse complement strand
TAAATGTCCCTGATGTAAATGTCCCTGATGTAAATGTCCCTGATGTAAATGTCCCTGATGTAAATGTCCCCGATGTAAATGTCCCTGTAAATAGACTCAACCGAATTATTCAAATGATAGAAGAGAACAACAGGGTTACAGTATCCAACATTGCAACGGAATGTAAGGTTAATGAAAAAACAATAAAAAGGGATATTGAGAAACTTAAAAACCAGGGAATCCTTTGTCGAATCGGCTCTAGTAATAGTGGGTACTGGCAGATAATTGAGACAAAAAAGTAGCACGATGTCCAGGCAGCGAACCTCTTTAATCTGATCAATATGCCGGAATGTGATGCTAGTGGTGATGCGCACCGAAATGGGAATCTGGGAGGAAGAAGAAAAAGTGGTGCCAGAGGAGGGAATCGAACCCCCGACCAAGGGCTTATGAGTCCCCTGCTCTACCGCTGAGCTACTCTGGCACAGCACGGCGGACAGTCTGCCAATGAAAAAAAACCTTTGCAAGTTTTTTCAGCAACAAAACGGTGCAGGGATATATCCGGGGAATATTTAATCCGTAGATTACGCAGATTTTCGCTGATGTGTTAAATGAAAAGGAGCCCAATGCGGGCTCCTGTATCGTTTCAGGAGAGGAAGCTTCTCCGGCTCCCGTCTCCTTCGTAATTCTTTTTGAAGCGGTTATTCAGCCTTCTTTTCTTCGGCCTTTTTCTCTTCGACCGGCTTCGGCTTCATGTTTTTCAGGTATTCACCCAACTGAGTCTTCATCGTCTGGTTGGTAACGGCCGAAAGAGCCTTCTCTCCGCTGGCGTCACCTTTTTCGACATCACCGGCGCGGTAATAAATCACTGCGCGGAAAAATTCAGGTCCGGGTACCATGGGCTCGCCTCCGACCTTATCAGCCTCATCAAGCAGACTGAGCAGGAAGCTCAGTTGAGATTTCGCATCTCCCTGGGTTCCCATTTCGTAGGCAAAGCTGACCAGACCGCGGGCATCGCCTTTGAGTTTCTCCAGAACATCCTTCTGAAGCGATTTCAGCGCTGCCTCATCTTTCGCGTCCAAAGCGGCTTTGTACTTGCTGGAGAGCTGTCTGGATTCGATCTGGGTGCGTATGCTCTTGACCTGTTGGGCCGAGGCATCATCCACGCTGGCAAGCTGGTCCAGCACCTTATTGAGCAGGTCGTATTCTCCTGCCATGTAGCAGGCGTCAACCAACTGCCGCAAGAGATCCGCATTCTTGCCGATATCCTTGAGCAGAGCTTCGGCGGTCTCTTTTGCCTTCGGGTCTTTTTCTTTCAAAAGCGTGGAGAAATCGGAGATTTTGCTCCGCATTTCATCGGCCTTGATGGCGGCTTTCAGATCATAAGTATCGGCAACAATCTGTTCCAGAGGCTTATCCATCGTCATCGGGTGACCCACCCAGGCGATCTGCCCCTTCTTGTTGATCACGAAAGCGGTGGGGATACCGTTCTGCCCATAAGCCCTCATGTAATCCTTGTTGGTGAGGTTCTCTTTATCCAGAGCGACGACGTAATCCATTTTCTCACCCTGTTCTTCGACAAAAGGCTTCACCTTCTCTATCGTTTCGTTGGAAACGCCCACGAACACGACGCCCTTATCCTTGTATTTCTTCTGTAGTTCGGTCAAATGGGGTATTGAGGTTTTGCAAGGGCCGCACCAAGTGGCCCAAAATTCAACGACATAGAAATTCTTGCCGTCCGTGACATTTACGGGAGCTTCAGCCGTGGCACCTTTCACCCATTCGGAGATGTTCAGGGGCTTGGCCTTGTCGCCGATCTTGTCCGCCAAAGCACTGGAAAGGCTCAAACTGAGCACCAGTGCCGCAATGCACAAAGAATAAAACTTCTTCATAGGTTCGAAGTGTAGAGCCCAACCACACCCAGAGCAAGCCAAAAGGGTGATATCCGGAGAATAAACCGCAGATTACGCAGCCTTAACTCTCGGCTTCTTTTCCTGCAACTCTTTTTTTTATTTTATGTTTGATTTTTCAAGCTCTTTTGATGAAGCTCATTAAAAGTGACTTCTTGGTCAAAGAATTGAGTCTTTGATGGACTTAATAAGCGGGAAGAAAAGAAACTTGCCGAGTATAAACCTCGGAGGTTTGTATTTCGCGATACCGGCTTTGTCTCCAATGCCGGCCGTCAACGACAACCTGGAGTAGATATTTAGCAGATTTCTCTCCGGGGACAAAATTGAAATCGATATGAACCGCCAAACACACGATAGGTGCGAAATGGAACTTGCAACTGAAAAGGATCCTTTATCGGTTCATTACCGATGCCTTCGAGGAGGTGTATTTTGACCCCCTATAAACCTGATAAATTGCCATTGACGGATTTGGACTATCAGCGACTGCTGCCGTTGGTGGGACAAGCCAATGCAGCCTTGGCCCGGTATGATGGCCTTCTTCAGGGGATTCCCAACCCATCGGTGATGCTTTCTCCGTTAACCACGCAGGAGGCTGTACTTTCCTCAAAAATTGAGGGAACTCAGGCAACGGTGGACGAGGTGTTGGAGCAGGAAGCCGGATTGCTTAAAGAAGGCGAAAAGTACAAGGATATCCAGGAAATCTCCAATTATCGTGAGGCTCTCTACTCAGCCCGGGAGTACCTGAAAGACTATCCTATACGCCTGGGCTTTGTACGCGAACTGCACCGTATTCTGTTGGACAGCGTACGCGGGCAGGACAAAACGCCGGGCGAATTCCGCAAAGATCAGAACTGGATCGGCAAGTACGGCTGCACCATTGAGCAGGCAAAATTTGTGCCGCCTAATCCGTTGCAGCTGCAGGATTTTTTGCAGGATTGGGAGTGCTATTTGAACAGCGACGACATAGACTTCCTGCTGCAAACAGCAGTGGTTCATGCCCAATTTGAAATCATTCACCCGTTCAAGGATGGCAACGGGCGTATTGGGCGCATTCTGATCCCCCTGTTCCTGTACCAGAAGAAGGTTCTTTCGCAGCCGATGTTTTACCTTTCGGAATATTTGGAGAGCCACCGGGACGAATACTACGCCCGATTGAAGGCGATCTCAACCGACCGTGATTGGAATGGATGGATTGCCTTTTTCCTTCAGGCGGTGATAACGCAAGCAATCCAGAATGGCGAGCGGGTGGGCGCAATTCAGTCTTTGTATGAAGAAATGAAACACGCCATCCAGAAAGTGACGCATTCCCAGTACACTGTGCATGTGCTGGATGTGATCTTCAGCAAACCGATTTTCCGAACCTCGGATGTGGCAATGCAACTGAATCGGGAGTTCGGCGTCCACGAAAAAACAACACCGGGACTATTGAGGCTAATGAAAGATGCCGGGATATTGCGAGAGTTGCAGCCGGGAAGTGGCAGAAAATCGGCGACACTCTGCTTCCCGCGCCTAATTAACCTTGCGGAAGGGCGCAATGTGATCTGATGGTTTGTAGAGTCCCAGTAATCAACAACCGCACTTGTAGAGTCTGATTTGTCTTTTAGACTCCTCAAAAGAACTTGTGGAGTTCCCGGACTCTTCAAGCCAGTGAGCAATACGCTCTATCTATTGTGTACCGTAAAAACCAGTTTCGCTACTTGACGGTGTTAGTGGCAGAATATCCACAAACCATGTCGCGAAGCGTATTTTGAATTTCAGTATTCACAAAGTCACTCTTCCTACCTTTCTAGATCTTCTGCGGTTAAGAGGATCTGCGGTTGGTTCCAGCAGGGGGACAGAAAAGTAAGATAGTTTCTTTTTTCCTCTTTCGTATTTACACTCTTTGGGATATATTGGACGGAGCGATATGTTTGTTGCCGTTACCATTGGAATCGGAATTCTGCTAGTCATTCTGGAGACGATCCTGCCGGGAATGATCGCGGGAGCTGCGGGCGTTGCCCTGATGGGGATTGGCGTTTTCACCGCTTTCCGCGAGTACGGTGTCGAGGTAGGCTCCTGGGTACTGGTCGGTTCTCTCCTGCTATTGATTCTGGTGGGCATCCTCTGGATTCGCTATTTCCATAAAACCTTCGTGGCCCGGTTATTCATCTCCGAGAGAGCAATCCGGGGCGAAGCCGGGGAAGAGCTCCCCTCAGACCTGATGGGTAAAACCGGAACCGCCGTCACCCGCCTCTATTCCTGCGGAAAAATCAAAATCGGCGATCAGCTCCTGGATGCCGTCACGAGCGGAGAGGGAATCGAGAAAGGGGCAACAATCAAAATCATTCGTCTGGAAGGAATCAAAATTATTGTCGAAGAGGTTAAAGAATGAATCAGAATAACGAGTTACTGCTGGAGAAAATCACCACTCACCTGGCCTCCTACGGAAGCGTCTTGATCGCCTACAGCGGCGGTGTGGATTCGAGCCTGCTGGCCGTTATCGCCAGCCGTACCCCGGGTCTCAAAATGCTGGCCGTCCTGGCCGATTCTCCCAGCCTCCCCCGCAGCGAGCGCACCCATGCTGTCAAGTTCGCCCAGGATTACTCTATTCCTCTCCACATTCAGACTACGACCGAATTCAGCAATCCGGACTTTATCTCCAACCCGCATAACCGCTGCTATTATTGCAAGCGGCATATTTTTACCCACTTAACCGACCTGGCCAAGTTCGAGGGCCTGCGTTATGTCCTGGACGGCCAAAACGCCGATGACGTCAATGATTACCGACCGGGCAGCATCGCCGCCCGCGAGCTCGGTGTCCGCTCTCCCTTCCTGGAGCTGGGGGTCACCAAGAAGCAGATCCGCGAGCTCTCCCGGGAACTGGGGCTTTCCACGGCCAAAAAACCGTCCATGGCCTGCCTCTCCAGCCGCATTCCTTTCGGCTACTCCATTACGCTGGAAAAACTGAAAATGATCGAAGAGGCCGAAGCGTTCCTTCACTCCCTGGGGATTGACGTCGTACGGGTCCGTCACCACGAAGTCTCCACCGGTCCCCTGGCCCGCCTGGAAGTCGGCTCCTCCGAACTGCTCAAGCTCTGCGCGGATCCCTCACTCTTTGGGAAAATTTCCGCGAAGATGGTTCAGATCGGCTATACGCACGCCTGTCTGGATATGGAAGGCTACAGGATGGGCAGCCTCCACGAATCCTTCGAGCGCCACTTCAAAAAGAAAAAAGCCGGGCAAGCTCCGGTTTAGATTTTCTTGCCGATATAAAACACGTACCCGTAATACTGTTTGTATTTTGAATACAAATGGGCCTCGCGTCTCAGGAAGGCAATCATCTGCTCGGCCGCCCTACTGCCCGCATGTTTCTTCAGGAATTCCACCTGCCTTGCCTCTTGAAGGATGAAGTAGTGGTCCGTCCAGCATGTCTCGGGCAGCGCAAATGCGGCCAGCGGAATATACCCCGCCTTTTGCATAGTCATGATATTATACCCAATTGTGGCCATCTCGGGAACCGCATCCAGCCACCACTTCTCGATCTCGTCCGGGCGCTCATTGGTAAACCATGACTCATAGGTCAGGGCGATGTACCCATTCTTTTTGAGGAAGCCCTTCCAGTGATTCAGACCCTTTTGAAAACCGATACTGCCGATGGCCCCCTCAGCCCAGATAATGTCAAACTCCTCTTTCTGAAACGGCAAATTTTCCATCGAACCGACAATCCCTTTTACCCGGTCCTGGAAGCCGAGTCTCTGTGCCGTCGCGTTGAGTTTATCGATCGAGCCGGCGCAAAGATCCAGGGCGGTAATGGAGGCCGGCGTATTCCGGGCCAGAACCATCGTCTGATAACCTGTTCCGCAGCCTAAATCGGCAATCCGTGTTTTGTCTGAGAGACTGCCGACAAAACTCAAGGCCCTGACTGTTTCTTCCGTGCTGCCGGGCCCTTGCCGCTCGAGCTCCGTGAAAAACTCATTGATGAGCGCGAAATCAAACTCGCGTATCGACCCATCTTCCATAGTGCTTTTCATAATTTCAAATTAAATTTTTTTCTATTTAGCCTCAATCCGCAGAGCTTCGTAGACCGATTGCGGACGGGGCTGAGGCCGGGTAAAAAGTCCCTTCCAGAAGCCGATTCCGTAAAGGAGATGAGTCAGAAAAAGCAGAGGGAAAACGCCCACTTTCCTGAAACCTTCTCCCACTGAAAGCGTTTGCCCCAAAAGCAGCAGGAAATAGAGGCCCCAGACCGGGACGCTCCAGATCCCCAGCAACGGCGTCGCCAGGAGGAAAAGGCAGAAGGCCGGAGGCACCAGATTCAGAGCGGAGCCCCAACCCGGATGCAGGCGAAACTGCTCAGCCCGTCCTCGTCCATAGGTCATCAGCATTTTACAGAAAGCTTTAAAAGTCCTCCTCGGACGCCGGTAGACCCAGAAGTCTGGATCGTAAATCAGGCGGCCGCCTTCTTTCTCGATCTCATCCATCAGGGCGTTTTCCTCGTTCGGGTAGAGCGCCTCGTCAAAACCGCCATGTCGCAAAAGCGTTTCCCTGCGCCCCATGAGATTACAGAGGATGAGTTCCTTTTCCGAGCTCGGGCGAGTCCGGCCCACTCGGGCATAGCGTGCACGGCTGGGACCAAACGCGATCAGGCTGGCCATCGTCCAGGCAAAAATCTTTTCCAATCCGGGTGCCTCGGGCGGGCAGAGATTGGGACCTCCCACGATCTGGACCTCCGGGTCGCGAAAATGGGCCACACCGCGCCGAAGCGTTTCGGAAGGCGGAAGCGAATCGTCATCCAGGAAATAGATCAGCTCCCCGTGCGCCTGCCGCAGAGCCAGGTTGCGCTGAGCCGAGGGCTGGCCACCCCGAGCCACCAGTACCTCCAGGAGCTCGGCGGGGTAATCCAGCGCACGTGCCGCGGCCGCCGCAGGCACCTCCGAATCCCCCGGCCGTGCCGGGATAATCACTGTCACTGTGGGCTCTGGGGCGGTTGTCTGCACTCCTTTTGGAAATTCTGGAAATCTAGGCCAGTTTCAATAACTCGCTCACCAATTGAGTGACGCCTGCTTCGAGCTCGCTCAGTCTCTCGGCCAGCATATAGGCCGGAGTCGTCACGATCTTGAGCTTTGTATCCGTCACGGCACCGGTAGCGGCGCATTTAACATGCTGGGCACCAAAGCGGGAAAGCGTAGCGGCTAATTCTTCATCATCGCCTAGGGTATAGCGAAGACCCTGAGCCCCGAAAAGGATAGCGGCCAGGATCGGAGCCAGACAGAGGAAGCCAAGCGGTTTACCGGCTGCATGGGCGGCCAGGAGCAGATTTTTGAGGGTCGGCTCCACGGTTGCCGCCTCTTTTGCCGTGTTGAAATTACTCAGATTCGTGGCGACCCCCAGCCCGCCGGGGATGACGACTGCATCGATCTCCTCGAGCTTGACCTGTCCCAGCGGGATGATCTGGCCTCGGGCAATCCGGGCCGACTCCGCCAGCACATTGCGCCTCTCCTGATTCACGGTTCCCCGGAAGTGATCCACGCATTGAACCGAAACGATATTGGGAGCCGCGCATACCACATCCGCTCCGGCACGGTCCAGCGCCAGAAGAGTCACCACAGATTCATGGATTTCCGAGCCATCCCGGACTCCACAACCGGCCAAAACTACCAATACTTTCTTCTTCATAGCCTCTGGAACCTACCTTTTTACCGCCCTGAAATCAATTCAAAAAGACCTTCGCGACACCGAAGAAGTCCCGAGGCTCCGACTCGCTCAGCCTCTGGATTCCTTGAGCTGCACCAGTTCGGGTGCCGGGACGGGGAAGCCCAGGAACTGCCGGGACATACGGCAAAAGCGGCTCGGTTCATCGGTCACGAAAGGATGAATCGGCCCAATGGCCGAGGAAGTGGAGAGCAAATCCAGCTCCGTCAGCCGCCGCCGCACGTGAACCGCGCAGCTCTCGGCCGAATCGATCAACTGAATCGGATGCGGCGCAATCTGCTTCAGAACCTTGCGTATCGCCCTCTTAAGAAGCGGATAATGTGTACAGCCCAGGATCAGCGTATCAATCTGCTCAATAACGAGCGGCATCAGATACTCCTCCAGCACCTTCAGCGTCACCGGATGCATAAACCATCCCTCCTCGGCCAACGGAACCAGCAAGGGACAGGCCTGCGCAAAAACCTGCACTTTTCCGAGCCGATCCCGCAGCGCATTTTTATAGGCTTTGCTCCGAACCGTCGCGGCCGTACCGATCACACCCACCCGTTTACTGCGGCTGGAGATAAGCGCCGCCTCGGCTCCGGGCTGAATCACTCCGCAAATAGGCAGACCAAAGCGCTTGCTCAGCACCGGCAGCGACCAGGCCGAGGCCGTATTGCAGGCCACGACGACCGCCTTGACTCCCTTTTCGATCAGGAATTGGGCATCTTCGCAGGCAAAACGGATCACCGTCTCCTGGGATTTCGTACCATAGGGGACCCTTGCCGTATCTCCCAAATAGAAAATCTCTTCATTGGGCAGGATGTTGCGGATTTGTCGGACAACGGTCAGGCCTCCGATCCCGGAGTCAAATACACCTATGGGCAATTCTTTGGTATGCATTGGAAAAAGAGTTTAACGGGCGGCTCCGCTTCTAAACAGAACCGCCCGTGGAAAACACGAATCTATTCGATTGCTCGAATGATCTTACTTTGAGAAGACTCTAGGCCTGCGCCCACTGCTCGCGAATCAGATCACAGGCTGCGGGGATCGTCTTTTCACGAGGACCGGACGAACCGCACTCAAAGCTGATATACTGCTGGTAGCCGATGGCCTTCAGACCCCGGAAACCATCCACGTAATTATCGGCTTCACCATCTTCACCGGGCGTCCGGCGCTGCTTGCGGCTGGCGATATGGACGTGCCACAACCACTTGGCTCCGGCGATAAACGCCGCGAAATCAGAGGTCTCTTCCCAGGTCATGTGCCAGAAATCGCCCATCAGAGCCACTCCCGGATGGTTCACATCGCGGCAAATGGAGGCGGCATCGGCCACCTGGCGCAGGAAGAACGCTTCACCACGGTTGAGCGGCTCCAGAATCAGGCGCGTCCCCACTTTGACGGCATGTTCACCCAGGCGCGGCAGGACATCTTTGACCATGACCTCACGGCCTTCCTTGTTTTCCAGTCCGTTCTGGTTATTGAAAGCAGGTACGGCAATGACGCCCGTCGAGCCCAGTGCTCCGGCTGCGGTCATAATCTCTTTGATGCTCTCGACAGCCTCTTCGCGGATCGCCTTATCTTTGGACATCGGCACGCCTTTGAAACCGGCGCAAATGGCGCTGACCTTGATATTGCGCCCTTCCATGGCCTTCTTCAGCTCTTCCACGCGACCGCCCAGACCGCCGCCTCCCAGTTCAAGACCGACAATGCCATTGGCTTCCATGAAGTCGAATCTCTCCTTCAGGTTGTTTCCCGGGGCGAGCCCTTCCTGAATCGATATTTTCAGAACTGCCTTCTGAGCCGGATCGGGAATCGAAAAAGCTCTTGCGGCAGGCGTTAATGCGGCGGCCAATCCGGCCATCGCTGACAACTTAAAAAAATCACGACGTTGCATGTTTATCCTCTAAATATTCTTTATTAGACTCTTCTCTCTGAGTGCTGCCTCTTTTCTGAGTCTTTCGTAGACTCCCGGAGCGCACCTGTCCTCCACAGACTAACCGAAGAACAGGCGTTTAAAAAGCTTTTTCTCCTAAAAACCGACTTTCAACTCCCCTCGCCCATTGCCTCAAAATATGCACACCGAAAAGGAAAGAATCACGGATGAACACAGATGGACACGGATGTTTTGGTTTGGGTGGTCCAAGGGACCGCGCGAAATAAGCCCGAAAACTCAAATCAACATTGCCAAACAGGCCAGCGAATCCCCCACATCGTTCTTGGAAAGCACTTCACAAATCTGTGTCTATCCGTGTCTATCTGTGGTTCCCTGTTCGTTTTTTATTCGTTGCGAGGGAAAGAGCCGAAAACATGGTTACGTCTTCGGCTCCGTATTGTTCTATCAATAACTCCAGGTCAGCTTAGATTTCCTGTAATTTGAAGAATCTTCCGTAGTCCGCAACCTTGAAGAAGAATGTCATTTCTTCCTCTTCAGCAGTGAAGGGCTCTCCTACCGGTGTCCAGTCGATGCAGTCAACCGAGCTCCAGAGCTG
>CAZSTC010000075.1:0-10211 GCA_964609795.1 uncultured Verrucomicrobiota bacterium | reverse complement strand
CCCTTAAAAAGCACGTGGAGTACTTCGCTGGCATTTGTTTTCCAGAGACTAACAATAAAAAGCATGAATCTCATAAAAGCTATCCTCCTGTCTTCCATCGGGAGAAAATATATCATGGCAATCACCGGAGTCGCCCTGGCGGCTTTCGTGTTTGTGCATTTATTGGGTAACTTGCAGCTTTTTTTAGGGGCTGATGCCCTGAACAAGTATGCGGTGTTACTGAAGTCCAACTTCGCCGTTCTGTGGGGCTACCGGCTGGGACTGGGAACAATCGCCCTGGTGCATATTGTTGTGGCCTTGAGCCTTTGGGTGGAAAACCGGGCTGCGCGTCCTGTCAAATATGTGGTCAATACTCATCCCTATGCGGATTTCGCCTCCAAGATGATGGTTCTGGGCGGCGTGGCCATTTTCTTCTTTGTCATCTGGCACGTGCTGGACCTGACGGCCGGAGCGGTTCGTCCCGAATTAACCGAAGCTAAAACGATGCTCGCTGACAAGGAAGTAACCGATGTTTACCATATCGTTCTGAAGGGAATCGGCCATCCGATCGCCGGCTTCTTCTATCTGGTCGCCACCTGTTTTCTGGCTCTGCATCTCTGGCACGGTCTGGAGAGTCTGCTCCAGTCACTCGGCCTGAGAAATTCAACGTACCAGCTCTATATCAGACTCGCTGCCCGTGCGGCGGTGCTCTTCCTTTTTGCGGGAATGTCGCTCATTCCGATCGTCTGTATGCTGGGAATCCTGAAGTAACTCATTAGAAAGGATAAAATTTATCATGAAACTTGATGCCAAAACACCTTCGGGCCCTCTTAATCTGAAGTGGAGCCGCTATAAGGAGCAATGCAAGCTGGTCAATCCGGCCAACAAGCGCAAATTCAGCGTCATCGTGGTGGGAACCGGTCTGGCTGGTGCATCCGCCGCGGCCTCTCTGGGTGAGCTCGGTTACAAAGTTACCTGCTTCTGCTATCAGGATACGGCACGCCGCGCACACAGCATCGCCGCTCAGGGCGGTATCAACGCCGCCAAGAACTACCCTAATGACGGCGACAGCGTTCAGCGTCTTTTCAATGACACCATCAAGGGCGGTGATTACCGTGCCCGCGAAGCCAACGTCTACCGTCTGGCTGAGGTCAGCAACGCGATCATTGATCAAAGCGTTGCTCAGGGTGTCCCCTTTGCCCGCGAATACGGCGGACTCCTGGGCAACCGCTCTTTCGGCGGAGCGCAGGTCTCCCGTACCTTTTACGCTCGCGGCCAGACAGGCCAGCAGCTCTTGATCGGCGCCTATCAGGCTCTGAGCCGCCAGGTCGCCAAAGGTCAGGTCAAAATCTATTCACGGACCGAAATGCTCGACCTGGTTCTGGTCAATGGCGAGGCCAAAGGCATCGTGGTTCGCGACATGGTGACCGGCAAGATCAGCTCCTATTCGGCCGATGCGGTCGTCCTGGCCACCGGTGGTTATGGAAACACTTTTTACCTGAGCACCAATGCCCGCGGCTGTAACGCCATGGCTATCTGGCGCTCTTACAAGCGCGGTGCAGGCTTCGCCAACCCCTGCTATACGCAGATTCACCCGACCTGTATTCCCGTCAGCGGCGACTATCAGAGCAAACTGACTCTGATGTCCGAATCGCTGCGCAATGACGGCCGCGTCTGGGTACCCAAGACAAAGGGAGACAGACGTCCGCCGACTCAGATCCCCGAGGGCGAACGCGATTACTATCTGGAGACCCGCTATCCCTCTTTCGGCAACCTGGCTCCCCGCGATGTGACTTCCCGCGCTGCCAAGCTGGTTTGCGATGAAGGCCGCGGCGTCGGTTCCTCCGGTCTGGGTGTCTACCTTGATTTTGCGGAGTCGATCGGCCGCCTGGGCATAAAGACGATCCAGGAGCGCTACGGCAACCTCTTCGAGATGTATGAGCGAATCACCGGCGAAGACGCCTATGAATCACCCATGCGTATCTTCCCTGCCATCCATTACACGATGGGCGGACTCTGGGTCGATTACAACCTGATGAGCACGATCCCGGGTCTCTTCGTCCTGGGTGAAGCCAATTTCTCCGATCACGGCGCCAACCGCCTGGGTGCCAGCGCGCTCATGCAGGGTCTGGCCGATGGTTATTTCGTCCTGCCCTATACGATCGCCAACTATTTCGGTTCTTCCAAGAAATTCGTTCCCAGCACCGATGCGGCTGAATTCAAACAGTCCGAACAAGCCGTGAGCGAACACCTCAAGCGCCTGCTCTCCATTCAGGGCTCGCGCACTCCGACCTCCTTCCACCGCGAGCTGGGCAAGCTGCTCTGGGAGAATTGCGGCATGGCACGTAGCGACCAGAGCCTCAAAACGGCCATCAAGAAAATCGCCGTCATCCGCGAGGAGTTCTGGAAAAACCTCAAGGTCACTGGCGCTCCCGGTGAGCTCAATCAGACGCTCGAGCTCGCCAACCGCGTCTCCGACTACATGGAGCTGGCTGAGCTGCTCTGCAAAGATGCTCTGGAACGCAAAGAATCTTGCGGCGGTCACTTCCGCGTGGAATATCAGACCGAAGATCACGAAGCCAAGCGCGACGACGAAAATTTCTCTCATGTGGCCGTCTGGGAATACCAGGGCGAGGGCAAAGAACCCGTTCGCCATATCGAGCCCCTCCAATATGAAGTGGTAACAATGAGCCAAAGGAGCTACAAATAATGAGCAAAGAGATGAATTTAACTTTAAAGGTCTGGAAGCAAAAAGACCAGAATTCACCGGGCCAGATGAAGACTTATCAGGCCAAGAAAGTCTCTCCGGATATGTCCTTTCTGGAAATGCTGGACGTGGTCAATGAGGAGCTGATTCACCAGGGCAAGGACCCCATCGCGTTTGACTCCGATTGCCGCGAAGGCATTTGCGGGACCTGTTCCATGGTCATCAACGGAACCCCGCACGGCCCCAACAAAGGCACGACGGCCTGCGAGCTGCACATGCGCCACTTCAAAGACGGCGACACCATCGCCATCGAGCCCTGGCGCGCCAAGCCCTTCCCTGTGCTGCGTGACCTGATCACCAACCGCTCTGCCCTGGATCGAATCATCCAGGCCGGCGGCTATATCTCGATTGATACGGGCAATCCGGCCGATGCCAATTCGATTCCGGTTCCCAAAAAAGATGCCGACCTGGCCATGGATGCTGCCGCCTGTATCGGCTGCGGCGCCTGCGTAGCGGTCTGCAAGAATGCTTCGGCCATGCTCTTCGTCTCCGCCAAGGTGAGCCATTTGGGTCTCCTGCCTCAGGGCAAACCCGAAAGAGACCGCCGTGTCTGGAAGATGGTTTCCCAGATGGATAAGGAAGGCTTCGGCAACTGCACCAATACGTACGCCTGCGAGGCCGTTTGCCCCAAACAGGTGAGCGTTCTCTTTATCGCACGGATGAACCGCGACTATGCGCTCTCGGTGGTCAAGGGTCAGCCCGATGCATCGTAGTTTTATTGTTCTAATCATAAACTCATAACTCATAACAAGGGGCCGTGTTCTGCGGCTCCTTTTTTTTGTGAAAAGACGAGGTACGCTTTAGGGTTGCCTGGGGGCTTCTTTTTCGTTAATCTCACGCCCACGGGATACGCGTATGAAAAAAATATTTGCAATCTTAACAGGCGCGCTGCTCCTGGCCTCTTCAGCCATGGCAGCCGAGTCAGAGGGTTGGCTTACCGACTATCAGGAGGGGCTGGCCGCTGCCAAGAAAAATCAAAAGAACATGATGGTGCTCTTCACCGGCTCAGATTGGTGCATCTGGTGCAAGCGCCTCCAGGCGGACGTCCTCCAGAAAGAGGATTTTAAAGAATTCGCCAAAGAAAACCTCGTTCTGGTGGAGCTCGATTTCCCCAGAGGGAACAAGCCTTCGGAAGAGATTCAGGCCGCCCGCAAGGCTCTCGCCGCCAAGTATGAAATCCGCGGCTACCCCACGATTGTCCTCCTGACCCCTGAAGAAAAGGATTTCGGCAGAATGGGTTATCAGGAAAAAGTCGGCGAATTCCTCGAAAAATATAAGTCTCTGGCCGCTGAGGTCAAAAAAGAGGCTACCGCCACCGCGGCTCCGGTCGATTTCAAATACACCATCAATATCCAGTACAAAGACGCCCCCGAAATGGAAGGCTGGATGAAAGCCATGCAAGCGCTTTGCATTGAATGGTATCCGAAAATCGTGGCCGAACTTAATTCACCCGACTTCAAGCCCTATCCGGAAGTGAACATCACGGTACGCAGCGACCCCAGAGGCGTAGCGGGAACCGGCGGCAAGAATATCTTCCTTTCCAAGGAATTCTTCACGCGTAACGGAACCGATGCCGGCGCCGTCATCCATGAGCTGACTCACGTCGTGCAGGCCTATCCCAAGTATATCCCCTGGATTACCGAGGCCATTGCCGATTATATCCGGCTCTACGTCTTCGAACCCAATGCGCCGCGTCCTCCGGTGAACCCCGAAAAGGCCACCCTCAAAGATGGTTACAAGAGCGGTGCAGCCTTCGTGGCCTGGCTCGTTAAGGAAAAAGACCCCAAGATCGTCACTAAACTCAATACGTCTTTGCGCCAGGGGACTTACGAAGACGAGCTTTTTAAGGAAATTACTCAACAAACTGTGGATGAGCTCTTTGCCGAGTTCCTCAAGAGTTTGAAATAGTTAAAATAGGAACAACTCCTAAAAAAAGAACCACGGATGGACACTTTAGGGTGCTTATCCGTGGTTCTTCTTTCTAGTTGAGGGTTAAAGCTTTTTGATAACGGTCCCTTTGGAGGTGGGGCTGCCCAGGGTGGAACGGCCCGTCTCGACCGCCTTCTTGTAATTGAGTATCCCGTCAGCGATGGCACGAGCCACCAGATCGCGCTGGCTCTTCACGAAAATTCTCTTCTGGTCTCCAGTGTTCGTCATGAACCCGGCCTCCACCAGCACCGCCGGTACCGGGTTGCTCACTAATACCCCGAGCCGATCGCGACGCACACCCCGGTCCTCAAAACCAATCTGGCGGGTCATTTCCTGCTGTATCTGATAGGCCAGAAGGACATTATAGGCATCATTGGCATTACCGGTCGTCTTTGCGCGACTCCCGGAGCGGTCCGGATTCGTCGATTGCGCACCCGCAGGAGTCGTCGTAAAGACTTCCGCACCCTTGGCCGAGCTGCTCGAAGCCGCATTGAGATGAATGCTCACAAAAAGATCCGCCTTGGTGCGGGACGACATATCCGACCGGGCCGTGAGCCCCAGAGTCTGGTCGCCGGGCCGCGTCATCACCACCTTCAGCCCCTTCTGCTGCAGGAGCCTTTGAACCTCCTTGGCGATCAGAAGCACATAATCTTTCTCTTTCTTGCCCTGGAACATCGCCCCCGGATGCGAGCCGCCGTGGCCCGGATCGAGCAACACGACCTTTACGGCTTTGCGTGTCCTGGGCGATAGGATCGGGTCCAGCGCCGTGGCAATATCCTGAGCATCAATAGAGATACGCCCGCCAACGATCTTGACTGGTTTGCCAATCCAGACCCGAACTCCGTTAATCACGACGCAGGAGCGGTCGACCTCGAACTCCAGCGTATGGCTACTGTTAGAGAGGCGCAACACCTTCGATTTCTTGACCCAATAGGCCTTGAAACCATATTTCTTACTCCAGGTGACGAGGCTCTGATAGCCGGTCGGCGAGACGGAAACGGATTTTGCAGGTGGAGCAGTCTGAGTTCTCTTCTTTACCGGAAGGGAAATCGATTTGGATTGCGACCAGAGGAGGTCCACTTGCCCGGAGAATAAGAGAAATCCTGCCACCCACCCGAGCAGCAGCATCCTCTTTGCCCAGTCTCTTTTATGAATCTGCATCATGATGAATTGTCTCTTTCCTAAACGGCTAACTCTACTATTTTCTCGCGAATTTGCTCATTCCATCGCTGGATATAGCTCAGGGAGCGGTAAATCTCTTCCAGGCGGCTCAGCGGCAGGGGGCTGCCCAGTGCCCGGGCCTCGGTCATTTCTTTGAGCTCGCCTTCCAGCCCCGCAGCCAGCGTGCCGATTTTGCTCTGCAACTGCGTGAGCTTATCGGTCCAGGTCATCTGCTCCACAAAGCGCCTGGCCTTCAACATTGGCGAATCACTCAACGGTTTTTCCAGCAGGAACTTACCCGCCTGCGAACAGGTCTGCCCGACCTCCATGAAAAGCTCTCCGGTGCCGGGCGGGATTTTCTGCACGTCCGCCGGCTTCGTACCGGCCTCGAGCTCAATGAGATGCAAAAGGCGCGAGCGGGTTTGGCTCAGGCACTGATAAGCCGTGTTGAGCTCCGAGTACTGATTGCCGATTCTCTCCTTTTCCTCAGGCGATACGCCCGAGAATTTATCCGGATGACATTGAGCGCTCAGTGCCATGAACTTATCTTTCAGCGCCCCGGTGTCCAGCCAGGGTTGGCGAGGTTCTTTCAATAGCGCGAAATAATCCGTCATCGTCGTTTGGAATCCTATCGGCTCAGCCCCGTGAATGCAACACCCAAACAAAAAAACATCCCGTTTCTACTCCACCACGATATGCTCGGCGGCGACCCCATCGGGCCAGAGATGCAGAATGCCGATCGAGGCCCGGCTCCGGCGCGGACGGCTGGGCGAACCCGGGTTGAAAAAGAGGGTGCCGTTTTTTTCGACTTTCTCCGGGTAATGCGTATGCCCGAAAATCGCGACCCGCGGATTCCAGCTCTTCCAGCGGGTGTAAAGCTCCGGCGTCATCAGCGAAGGCTCGGCCTCGGGCAGCTTGTGAACCACGAAAATCCGATACCCCCCGAGCTGTATCTGCAGCGTTTCCCTCAACACGTGGATTCTGTAGGCCGGTTCATGGTAATCGCAGTTGCCCCGGACCGCACGCACCGGCGCTATCTGGCTCAGGTCGTCCAGGATGGCCGGATCGACCACGTCGCCCGCATGAAGAATCATATCCACGCCCCGGAGTTCTCTGCGCGCGGTCTCGCTCAAGACGTTATGCGTATCGGCGACGACTCCCACTTTCAGCGGTCTGCCGTTTGCGGGGATCGAATCGCCCGGGGAGCTCTGCGGCTCATTCTTCGGTTCTACCATCGGCTTCCTTTTTTCGATTTCTACTGCCCTGCCCTAGATAATGACGACGCTGTAGCCGTTTTCGATATAGCTGCGCATCCCGGCATGGCCGGACATATCATCCAACATCGCCAGACCGTAGCCGCTGTTCTTTTCAAAAACATTCATCACCTTTGAGCAGACCTTGCAGACGCCCGCGATGAGACCCTGCTCTTTGGCCTTCAGGTAAAGTGGGTTTTTTTCCTCTTCTAAAACCGAAACAAGCTTCACCGAAGCGCCTTCGAAAATAATTTTCACCTCGGCTCCGCCTGCAGACAAATCCAGGGCGTTTAATAAAACGTGACTGAAGCACATCTTCTCGCCCGCCATCCCATAGAACAACACCTTCTTCATGACATGAATAACCTTCACCGCCATTATACACACTCTCCCACCCCATGCAACCCCTTTTACAAAAGAAACATCAAGGCAGCTCCGGCAAGCCAAGTTCCTTCAAGAATTGATTGTGCTTTGCCTTTGCACTTTTTATAGCTTCTTCAGTTTCATCAAGATTCTTCTTCACTTCCGCAAGATCAATAATTTCTTCTTCCTCAGCCGTGCTCACATATCTTGATATGTTGAGATTGTACCCGTTCTTTTCAATCTCTTCCATTGAAACACGGCGTGAATATTTCTTGTCCTCTTCCTTACGGAACTGATAGGTGTCGACAATCTTGTCGATATCCTCAGGGCGCAAGACATTCTGACGTTTCCCTTTTTCAAAGTGTTCGCTCGCATTGATAAACAACACGTCGTCGAATTTTTTGCACTTTTTAAGCACAAGAATACAAACCGGAATGCCTGTTGAGAAAAAGAGATTTGCAGGCAACCCAATAATCGTATCAATATTCCCGTCTTTGAGCAGCTTGGCTCTGATTCTTTCTTCTGCTCCACCGCGGAACAAGACGCCATGAGGCAAAATAATCGCCATTGTGCCTTCGTCACTTAAGAAGTGAAAACCATGCAGCAGAAAGGCAAAGTCAGCCGCAGATTTGGGGGCCAGTCCATAGTCTTTGAAACGAAAATCTTCAGCCAGCGTATCGTTAGGTTCCCAGCGGTAGCTGAAAGGTGGATTTGCAACCACTGCGTCACATTTCAATTTTTTTGCCGGGTTCATCTCGTTTAAGAGATCCCAGTCATTCAGCAACGAATCTCCATGGTGGATTTGAAACTCAGAATCCTTAAATCCATGAAGAAGCATGTTCATGCGCGCAAGGTTATAAGTGGTTATGTTCTTTTCTTGCCCATATATCTGGCTGATACTGTACGGTTCAAGATGCTTCTTGACGTTGATTAAGAGTGAAGCTGAACCGCAGGCAAAATCTAATAAATTATTTATTTTTTTCTTTTTGCCTGTACTGGGATCCTGGCTATCAAGTATCACAATGCGTGACAGAATAGTGGATATCTGCTGAGGAGTATAAAACTCTCCGGCCTTTTTGCCTGAACCTGCCGCAAACTGACCAATCAGGTATTCATAGGCATCTCCCAAAAGATCGGTTTCGTGCGTAAACTCAGAAAGCTCCTCGGCAATTTTAGTGATGATTGAACACAACATGGTATTACGGGCGTCATAGTTTTTCCCAAGCTTGTCAGAATCCAGGTTAACCTCGGAAAACAAACCTCGAAAGGCGCTCTCAAAGGATTCATTTTCTATGAAGTTAAAGCCTTTCTGCAATATCCTCAGCAATTCTTTGTTTTGGGTACGGGCTAACTCATATATGTTGCTCCAAAGATATTCGGGCTTAATTACATAGTGAAGCTTGCGGCGCATTTGCCTCTCAAAATCCACCACTGCATCTGCGTTTTGAGCATACCATACGGATAGTGGCGTCAGAACTGATATTTCCGAACTCTCCTCGTTTTTTGATTTACCTTTTGCAATATGTTCTTCGCACTGAATATATTCTTTACCAAGTTCTTTCTTTGCGGCCTTCTCATAATTATCAGAGAGATAACGCAGGAAAAGAAAAGACAACATATAATCGCGGAAATCATCCGCATTCATAGCTCCACGCAACGTATTAGCTATAGACCATAGGGTTGCGCCTAATTGTTTTTGTTGTGTATCATTCATTGTTGAGCCTCCTATTCATCATTAAATAAGCATGTTCTTCTAAACACAATAACTCATTCCCCTCGCTAATTGTACTTTCTATGTTATTCTTATTCATAATTTATGTTGTCCATATATCTTATCATATCTTTTCTCGTTGTCAAGTATTTTTTTGTTTTTCGTGGTCAATATGTTAAATTTACAAAACGATCGTTCAGACCATTACAGAATATATATATATTTCTAAATTAGAAGAACGAAATTTACTTTATTTTTTTAGTTATTATATTTTTCATTTATAAGATTAATCTATATAATCAACCGTTAGTTTTTCTGTACATCCAGAGAAAATTTCCCACTTAACTTCAAATGTTTTATTTAAAATATTTCTGCCAATTTCTGTGTTATTGGATTAATATTATCTGTCATAATATTACAAATACATTGATGAATTTAACATTTCATATGTATAATACCCGCCTGACCCACTTGACCCACTTGACCCACTTGACCCACTTGACCCACTTGACCCACTTGATCCGCTTGACGATGTAAAGGATGCGCTATAAAGACTTGGTGGTACAAATGATGAAAGATTAAAACAACAATTCTTATTAAAAACACCGCACGAATAATCTGTTAATTTCCAAGAGTATGGAGTATCTTGCGTTTTTATCCAAGATGCGTTTTTATTTATCCCAGATGATAATACATATTGGGTTTTTTTTGTTAATTCTGGAAAGTTGTCTGATAATGATATGAACATGTTATCTGAATAATTTTTATAATAAATTAAATTATTATGTTTAGTTAGTACATCTCCAATATCACCAGATAATACATCCGTTGGACTATTATCTATTTCTTTTTTGGATCTTGCCCGTAATGCAAATTTACACAAATTAGAAATAAATTGTATATATCTATTTCCAAAAAGATATTTTTTACTTATTTTTGGGCGTTTATCCATATAATATGTGAAGTTATATATAAATATAAGCAAAAATATAATAATGATTAATTATTGCTATCAAATTTGTTCTAACGAATCTTCTTGTTCTATTTC
>CAZSTC010000074.1:3904-10236 GCA_964609795.1 uncultured Verrucomicrobiota bacterium | reverse complement strand
CACCTACGGTTATGCACATTCGCCTCTCCGAGGCGTGTGCCCTCCGGGCACGAAGGCCACCGGGCATGGGGAGAAAACAGGGAACCGCAGATGACGCAGATTCGCACAGATTTTTTGGAAGGGATGACCGGATGCGGCCTCAGCGGTGGCAGATGGGTTGGTCCATATACATTCGGTTTTATTGAGGAAAATTAGTGGGATTTGAATGCCCTGATGCTCCCATCTCCGTAACCTCTGAATCTCAAATTATAATCAGCAATATTGTCTGTTTCTTCAATCAGGATAGCATCGGGATGGGTTTCTCCTAATATATTCGTTTTAGGTACAACGTGATAACAGTGCAAATTGGTATCTAGTGCAATTGGGTTGTTCAAAACTTTGCCTTGTTGAGAGAGGAGAGAACAAAGATCGCTCATTAGTGGGGGACTCGAGTTTGTTTGTGAAAAAAGGTTATAGGCGTCAAGCAGCATCGTTATATCAGTCATTCGCATATCCATGGATCTGTGTTTCTGTTGAACTCCTTGCCAGAAAATAGATAAGCCAGTCAAAACGCAGACAATACAAATGAGTAAGATAATTTTTAGATTCATGTCTTTTGTTGTACTAATACCCAAATGTCCCAATTCTCTGTTCGTTCAAGTCCGCTGGACCAGCTGAGTCTCCTGAATCAGGTAGCCATATTTATACATAAAAAATTCCACTCGGAATTGTGGATGATTTTCAAGGGGATGCAATGCTTTTTTCAAATTATTTTAAGCGCAGATGAGGCGGATTTTTTTATGGGAAGACGGATGGGGTGCAGAGGAAAGAAAAGACCGGCACCTTTTGAGGGATACCGGTCTTTGAATCATTCAGTATGAGAGGGTGCGGAAGAGACTCCGCTGGTTCTCATACGAGAAAGAGTGAGGTCGATTTAGTAACCGCCCATACCACCCATGCCGCCCATATCAGGGTTGGGCATCGGGGCTTCCTTCTTTTCAGGAAGTTCGGTGATGATGCACTCGGTTGTCAGGAGCAGAGCCGCGATAGAGGAGGCATTCTGCAGGGCGGTACGGGTGACCTTCTTGGGATCAACAACACCGGCCTTGACGAGGTCTTCGTAATTGCCCGTGGCTACGTTGTAGCCTTCGTTGCCCTTACGTTTGCGGACTTCCTGGACGATGAGAGAACCATCAACGCCGGCATTGGAGGCCAGGGCGCGGAGGGGCTCTTCGATAGCGCGTTTGACGATTTCGACACCGATCTGCTCGTCACCTTCGAGTTTGAGGGCTTCGATAGCAGGCAAGCAACGCAGGAGAGCGACACCACCACCAGGGACGATGCCTTCTTCGACGGCAGCGCGGGTTGCGTGGAGAGCGTCTTCGACGCGGGCTTTCTTCTCTTTCATTTCGCTTTCAGTGGTGGCACCGACATTGATGACGGCCACACCGCCGGCGAGCTTGGCCAGGCGTTCCTGGAGCTTTTCGCGGTCGTAATCGGAGCTGGTTTCTTCGATCTGGCGGCGGATCTGGTTGACGCGGCCCTGGATATCAGCGGTCTTGCCGTAACCTTCGACGATGGTGGTATTATCCTTATCGACGACGATGGACTTGGCGCGGCCGAGGTCAGAGAGCTCGATGTTTTCGAGTTTGAGACCGAGGTCTTCGGTGATGCACTTACCACCGGTGAGGATGGCGATATCTTCGAGCATCGCTTTGCGGCGATCACCAAAGCCAGGGGCCTTGACGGCGCAGGCATTGAGGATGCCACGGAGCTTATTGACAACGAGGGTAGCGAGGGCTTCGCCTTCCACCTCTTCGGAGATGATGAGGAGCTGCTTACCAACTTTGGCGACCTTCTCGAGAATCGGGAGGATATCCTTGAGGCTGCTGATCTTCTTTTCGTAGATGAGGATGTAAGGATCGCTCATCTTGACTTCCATGGTTTCGGCATCGGTTACGAAATAGGGAGAGAGGTAACCTTTATCGAACTGCATACCTTCGACGACTTCGAGGCTGGTTTCGATGCTCTTGGCCTCTTCGACGGTGATGGTGCCGTCCTTGCCGACTTTGTCCATCGCGTCAGCGATGATTTCGCCGATGGTGGTATCCCAGTTGGCGGAGACGGTAGCGACCTGCTTGATCTCTTCCTTATCTTTGACTTTCTTGGCGATCTTGGCGAGCTGCTCGACGGCAACCTCTACGGTTTTCTGGATACCGCGTTGGAGGCTGATCGGGTTTGCACCGCTGGTGACATGCTTCATACCGGCGCGGAAGACGGCCTCGGCCAGAACGGTTGCGGTGGTGGTACCATCACCGGCTGCGTCACTGGTTTTGCTGGCGACTTCGCGGACCATGGCTGCGCCCATATTCTCGTAGGGGCACTTCAATTCGACTTCCTTGGCAACGGCGACGCCGTCCTTGGTGATCGAGGGAGATCCAAATTTTTTGTCAATGACGACGTTGCGGCCTTTAGGACCGAGGGTCGCGCTGACGGCACGAGTGAGAGTCTGAACGCCGCGCAGGAGGGCCTGGCGTGCGCTTTCTTCAAATAACAGTTGTTTTGCTGCCATAATTAGTTTTTCCTTTATCTATTAAATTAAAATTATTGAATAATGGCCAAGATATCGTCTGAGTTGAGGACCTTGTATTCTTTGCCATCGAGTTTGATTTCGGTTCCGCCATATTTGCTGATCAGAATGCGATCTCCAACTTTGACTTCGAATGCGATTTTCTTGCCATCCTCATCAGTTTTTCCGGTTCCGAGGGCGACCACAACGGCTTCCATCGGTTTTTCCTTAGCGGTATCAGGGATGATGATTCCACCCCGCTTGACTTCTTTTTCTTCGGCTTGCTCCACCAGGACGCGATCACCGAGAGGTTTAATTTTAGTTGCCATATATCTTATTTCTCTTTTTGTTGTGCCCCCATCCTCTCGAAAGCAGACAGGGAATTAGTTAGGAAGCCGGGCAAGGAACAGTAGAGTCACACTCGTGGCTCAGCCTTGCCCGAGCCTAAAAATTATTTCTTATTATCGTCGACGATTTCAGCATCGATGACATCGCCATCAGAGGGTTTAGGGCCTGACTGAGCGTCGGAGGCCGGTTCACTCTGCTGTTGCTGCTGCTGGGCAGAAGCGGATTGCTGAGCCTGAGCGGCTTTGTAGAGCTGCTCGGAGACTTTGTTCCAGGCGGCGGTGAGTTTCTCGCCTGCGGACTTGATGGCCTCAGTATCGGAGCCTTTCAGGGCTTCTTTGACCTGATTGAGGGCAGCTTCGATTTCGGCCTTGTCGTTGCCGGGGAGTTTATCACCGTTTTCCTTGAGCATTTTTTCGGTGCGATAGACGGAGCTATCGGCCTCGTTGCGAGCTTCGACCTCTTCGCGCTGTTTCTTATCGTTCTCAGCATTGGTCTCGGCTTCGCGGCGCATGCGCTCGATTTCATCCTTGGTCAGACCGCTGCTGGCAGTGATCGTGATCTTCTGTTCGCGACCAGTGCCGAGGTCTTTGGCAGCGACATGGAGGATGCCGTTGGCGTCGATATCAAAAGTGACTTCGATCTGAGGTACGCCACGGGGAGCCGGAGGAATATCGGTCAACTGGAAGCGGCCGATGGTTTTATTGTCGCGAGCCATCTGGCGCTCACCCTGGAGTACGTGGACTTCAACACCGGGCTGGTTATCGCTGGCGGTGGAGAAGATTTCCGATTTGCGGGTCGGAATGGTCGTATTGCGCTCGATCAACCTGGTGAAAATACCGCCCATGGTTTCGATACCGAGAGAAAGCGGGGTTACATCCAGGAGGAGGACGTCTTTGACTTCGCCCTTGAGGACACCGCCCTGAATGGCTGCACCGATGGAAACGACTTCGTCGGGGTTGACACCCTGATGAGGTTGTTTGCCGATAATCTTGCGGGCAGCTTCCACAACGCTGGGCATACGGGTCATACCGCCGACCAGGACCAGTTCATCGATCTTATTGGAGGTCAGCTCAGCATCCCGGAGGCAGTTGTTGACCGGGTTGATGGTTCTCTGGATCAGGGAGTCGCAGATGCTCTCGAGCTTGGCGCGGGTGAGGGTCATCTGGATGTGCTTGGGCCCGGAGGCATCGGCTGTAATGAAAGGCAAATTGATATCGAAGCTTTGGGCGCTGGAGAGGGCGATTTTGGCTTTTTCGGCTTCCTCTTTGATGCGCTGCATGGCGTCGGGCTGATTACGCAGATCCATGCCGCTCTGAGTTTTGAACTCGTTCAGGATAAAATCCATGAGGGCATTATCCCAGTCGTCACCGCCCAGGTGAGTATCGCCATTGGTCGCTTTTACTTCGAAGACACCGTCGCCGATTTCCAGGATAGAGATATCGAAGGTGCCGCCGCCCAGGTCATAAACAGCGATTTTCTCATCTTTCTTTTTATCCAGGCCGTAGGCCAGAGAGGCCGCTGTGGGCTCGTTGATGATGCGGAGGACTTCCAGGCCGGCGATGCGTCCGGCGTCTTTGGTTGCCTGACGCTGAGAGTCATTGAAATAGGCCGGTACGGTGATGACGGCCTGAGTGATGGTTTCGCCCAGGCGCATTTCGGCATCGCTTTTGAGCTTGGAGAGGATCATCGCGGAAATTTCCGGAGGGGTGAAGGTTTTCTTTTCACCCTGGATTTCTACTTCGATGGCCACATCGCCGTTTTGTGCGCGAACGACTTTGTAGGGGATGTGCTTGAGCTCGTCCTTGACTTCATCGTACTTGCGCCCCATGAAGCGCTTCACAGAATAAATCGTATTGCGGGGATTGGTGACCGCTTGACGCTTGGCGGCCTCGCCGACCAGACGCTCCCCATTTTTGCTGAAAGCAACCACCGATGGAGTGGTGCGTTTGCCTTCTGAATTTTCCAGCACACTCGGTTCTCCACCTTCCATCACCGACATACAGGAGTTGGTTGTACCCAAATCTATACCTAAAACTTTCGCCATAATAATAACCCTTCCGGACCTGAATACTGAGCACGTTGGCTCATGCATTCGCCCGCAGAGTCCAGAGCAGGAGGGGTGCCAAAGGATAATTTTACTGATATAAGTAATTTATTAAAAGGATGATAGATAATATTATTCAGGGTGAAATTGTGTGAGATGCTGGGTAGAAATCCGGGTAGAGTGGCGACAAGATGTCACACTTGTGTCACTGTATTGTCTCAGGGGTGTCACAAGAAAGCGGGTTTTTTAGAATATATTTTGTGATTGGCAGAAACTTTATTGGGGCTGCGGTTTATTACCCCATGTGAGAGCTCTGGCACCAGTTGTGTACAGGGGCTCGCAGGAGTAGAAGTTTTTAACAGATAAAAATATGAAGAAAGTAACTCTAATCATAGCGATCGTCGCCAGTTGTGCGTTTTTCGCTCAAGACATCCAAGCCCAGCAGGCGAATCGCCCGGCCAGGCGTGGAACGAACCAGATGTCGGCTCCGGGGCAGATGAGAATGGCACCGGGACAGCAGATGGGGGCTCCCCGTATGATGAACTCTGAACAACGTGCCCAGATGATGGCTGACACGCTGAAACTGAGCAAGGATCAGCAGGATAAAGTGAAAGCACTTTTTGACGAGCAGAGAGATGCGATGTCCAAGCTTGAGCCCGGTCAGGCCCGTCAAGAGGGGATGCGTAAGCTGATGGAAGATCAGAATACGAAGATGAAAGAAATCCTCAGCGAGGATCAATACAAGACCTATTCCTCTCCGGAATTCCGCGGGACGATGATGGGCAGAGCCGGAGCGCAGCAGGCACCACTGAACATCGATCAACGGGTAGACCGGGTAGCCGCAGAGCTGAAGTTGACCGATACGCAGAAGACCGAGCTCAAGGAATGCCTGGAAGCACAGGCCAAGGAAAACAGCGAGTTCCGTACCAAGTCTCAGGGGATGAGCGCAACCGATCGCCGCGCGGCCCAGCAGAAACTTCGCACCGAACAGCAGGATAAGCTCAAAAAAATCCTGGGAGAAGATAACTTCAAGAAGTACCAGGAGATGAATGTTCGTTTTGGACAGACGCAGCAACCCGGAATGCAGATGACGCCCGAGCGGCAGGTGGAAGCCATGAGCCGGACGATGACGCTTACCGACACACAGAAGACTCAGCTAACCGAGTTTTTCGAAACCCGGAATAAGGATATGCAGAGTATGCGCGAGAAGATGATGAATCTATCGCCGGAAGAGCGCCGGGATATGATGCAGAAGAATCAGACCGAGCATCAAGCCAAGCTCAAAGAGATATTGGGTGAGGAGAACTTCACGAAATATCAGGAGCAGATGCAACGTCAGATGCGCGGTGCAGGTATGGGAGGAATGGGCAACATTAACAGAGGTGAGCGCCC
>CAZSTC010000074.1:0-3804 GCA_964609795.1 uncultured Verrucomicrobiota bacterium | reverse complement strand
CCTCAGCGCAGAGTGGCACCGCAACCCTAATCATAACTGATCCATAACAACACACAAAAGGGCCTCCGGAAGGGGGCCTTTTGAATTTCTGGGGATGGTTAAAAAGGGTTCTGGGAAATCAGGCTCTTTAGAGCCCGAGAGTTTTCTCGTAGGCGGCAACGAGGTTTTCGACCGATTTTCCCCAGTTGAGCTCGCTGGTGAATCGTTTTTTGCCTTCGATGCCCATCTGCTCACGGCGTTCGGGATCATCCAGGAGCTCCAGGATGCCGCGAGCCAGCGCTTTGCCGGAGTTCTCGGGGACATAAAGAGAGGCCGATTGAGCTGAGGCGCGTCCCTCTTTGAGGTCGAACATGACCTGGGGCTTGCCGAAGGCCATGTACTCGAGGACCTTGTTCATGGTGCAGTGATTGTTGTAAGAATTGATGGGGTCGGCAGAAGCGCCCAGGTCAATGGTTTGGAGGGCGGTAAAGAGGAATTCATTGGAGACGCGGCCGGGCATATCGAGGAAATCCTCCAGATTATGTTGGGCGCGCATTTCGAGGAGATTTTTAAACTCGGGGCCGGTTCCCATCAGGAGGAACTGGACATCGCGGCGGCCCAGATCGTTGACGATGTGGGCGGCGGCCTCAACGAGATAGCCGACGCCATCGGCATTGCCCATCACGCCGACGTAGCCGACGAGGAACTTGCGGCCGCGTTTGAGTGCGGGATCGGGGGTGACTTCGGCGGTGCGGATGGAGGGAGCGGTGCGGACGACGAAGACATCCGAGGGGCGTTTTTTGCCGCGCGTCATGGCGATTTCCCGGACCGATTCATTGGTGGCCAGGACGGTATTGGCGAAGAAATGGGAGGCGCGTTCGGCGGCTCGAACGGCCCAATAGAAGAGGCCGCGTTTGCCGAACTTGGCTTCAAAGAACTCGGGCCAGACATCGTGAACGTCGTAGATTACTTTTACGCCCAGGAGCTTGAAAGGGAGCGTGAGTAAAAAGAGGAGGTCCGGGGGATTGCAAAGGTGGATGATTTTGAAGCGGTGTTTGCTCCAGACTTTCCAGGTGAGCCAGAATTCACCCCAGAGAGCGGAGGCATATTCGGTAAAGAAACCGAGGAAACCGCCGGCTTCGTCAGAGATCCAGTGGCGGTAGATGTGGATGCCATCGAGGAGTTCATAGGGGGTATTGTATCCGCGCATTTTGGGGCAGATAACGGCCACTTCGTAGCCGGCATCCCTGAGGGCGCAGGACTCTTGCCAGACACGGCGATCCAACGGAACAGGGAGATTTTCGACAACGATTAAAACTTTTTTATTGTTTGCGCTCATGCTGAGGGGAGTTCCCAATTGGGTTTCGGTTCGAGGTCGAGAGAATCGCCCGGAGCGCCTTGGGAGAGTTTGAGCCAGGCCAGGGCACCGATCATGCCGGCGTTATCGGCGCAAAGGGCACCGGAAGCCATGCGGAGTTTTATTTTGCGGCGCTGACAGGCCAGGGAGAGGGAATCGCGGAGGCGGCTATTGGCGCTGACACCACCGGCGGCGCTGATGCAATGGACTTTCAGCTTTTTGGCAGCCTGGATGGCTTTGCCTACCAGGACTTCCACGATGGCGTTCTGGACACTGGCGCAGAGATCTCGGAGCCCCTGATCGGTTTCGGCAATTTCGGGGTGATCGCGCAGGAAATAGCGGACGGAGGTTTTGAGGCCGCTGAAGCTGAAGTCGTAACCGGGCTTATTGAGGAGAGGACGGGGAAAATCGAAAGCGTCGGGATTGCCGCCTTTTGCCAGGCGATCCATGACGGGGCCGCCCGGATAGGGGAGACCGAGGAGCTTGGCCGTTTTATCGAAACACTCGCCAGCGGCGTCATCCAAAGTGCTGCCCAGGACGGTGTGTTTAAGGGGCGACTCGACATGGACCAGGAGAGTATGACCGCCGCTGACGACCAGGGCGATTGCGGGCTCGAAATTCTCCATATTAATCCGGGGAACCGGGGGCACGGCATCGGGATCCTGCTCAATCCAGGCCGAGTAGAGATGGCCTTCATGGTGGTGGATTGCGAAAAAGGGTTTCTGCAGGACAAAGGCCATGGTTTGCGCCGCCTTGAGGCCGATCAGGAGGGCACCGGGCAGACCCGGGCCGCGGGTGGCAGCGATGGCATCGAGCTGGCGCGGAGAGAGGTGAGCATCTTCGAGGGCCTGACGGGTGACAACGGGGAGATTCTTGAGGTGTTCGCGGGTGGCAAGCTCCGGGACCACGCCGCCATACTCGGCGTGTAAACGGATCTGGGAGGAGACGACGTTGGAGAGGATACGGCCATCTTCGATAATGGCCGCGCTTGTTTCATCGCAGGAAGTTTCCAGTGCCAGTAATTTCACCGCTGTTCTTTTAAAAGCCACGTTCGTGGAAAGTCGAAAAAGCGCTTATCCACGAACGTGACATGTGAAAAAAATCTTATTTCCGAGAGAGTATCTGCATCCCGAGGAGGAGATCCTGAGCGCGTTCGAGCTGGATATCCTTCACGCTTTCGGCGAAGGTGCGCTTTTTCTCGTCGAGATTTTTGAGGATTTCCTCAGCACCCACCAGCTTTTGAATGTAAAGGGCTTCTTCTTCCTCAGGCGTCATCGGGACGAGGATATCGGGAGTGATGCCTTTCTCGTGAATGACCTTGTGGCTGGGGGTGTAGTATTTAGCGGTGGTCAGGCGCAGAGCCGAGCCATCAGGCAGACCGACAATGCTCTGGACGGAGCCTTTGCCAAAGGTTTGGTCACCCAAAATCACGGCGCGTTTGCAATCCTGCAGGCAGCCGGAGACGATCTCGGAGGCGCTGGCGCTGGCGGTATTGACCAGAACGACCATGGGGACTCCGGGAAGCTGATCTTTGCCGCGGGAATAGTACTCAATCTTTTTGGGAGCGGCCCGGCCTTCGGTGGAGACGACCAACTGGCCATTGGGGAGGAAAAACTCGCAGACCAGGGCGGCTTGATTGAGGAGGCCGCCGGGGTTATTGCGTAAATCGAGGATGAGGCCCTTAATGCCCTGTTCTTTAAAGCGATCGATCGCAGCGGAAAGGTCGGAGGCGGTCTGCTCTCCAAATCCGGTGAGCCTGATATAGCCGATATGATTGGTGCCGAGGTTGAACTGGCGTTTGCCGTCGATATCCTTGACCGTATCGACTTTGATGATGGCGCGGGTGAGGGTGATTTCCTTAACCATGCCGCTGGAGGGGCGGGAAATGGTGATGATGACATCGGTCCCGGGTTCGCCGCGGAGCTCCTTGACGGCATCCTGCAATCCCATTTTCTGGGTGAGGAGGTCGCCGATTTTGATGATGCGGTCGCCGGGCATGACACCTGCCTTGTAGGCCGGGGTATCTTCCATGGGAGCGATGGCGGTGAGGTAGTTGTCGCGGATTCCCACCTGGATGCCGACTCCGCCGAAGGAGCCTTCGGTATCGGCTTTGAGGTCTTCGTATTTCTCAGCGGTCATGAACTCGCTGTGGGGATCCAGAGAGCTGAGCATTCCTTTCAAGGCGCCCTGGATGAGGTCGTTATAAGAGACTTTATCCCCATCGACGTAGTCAGAGCGGACTTTCTCCATGACACGGGTGAAAAGCTCCATGCTCTGGTAAGAAGATTCTCTTTCGCTCTCACTTTGAGCCTGAGCAGACCAATAGAGTTCAGCCCCGTAGAAAAGGTTAAACGATAGCAACGCCAAAAGCGGCCCGTAGATCAAATACTTTTTCATTATCTTCAGCGTCCAGCGACGTTCTTGAATTTTAGGTTTTTATCGTGTTTTTTGCAAGAGCAGACTCGGGG
>CAZSTC010000073.1:0-10311 GCA_964609795.1 uncultured Verrucomicrobiota bacterium | reverse complement strand
GTCTCCCTGCGGGAGCCGCACCTACGGTTATGCACATTCGCCTCTCCGAGGCGTGCGCCCTCCGGGCACGAACAAAGAAGAACCGAGAACCGCAGATGGGCGCAGATTGGTTTATGGGATGGGTGGATGCGACCCCTACGGGGGCGTGAGGAATCATGGGGTGGATGTTTCCCCGAGGTCTACGACCCCGGGCTATGTTATGGGTATGCTCCGCATACCTTAATTTGCTGCACCCCGGAAGGGGTGCAGTGGGAAGAGCTCAGAAGTTTGAGGCTAGCGGTTGAGGCGGGCGCGGACGCTCTCCACGAACTTCATGACTTGCGGCAGCCGGAGGGCATAGGCTCCCAGGAGGTAGCAGATGCCGGCCAGTAAGGCAGGCGCGAAGACCTCGCCGATTTTCGCGAAGAGGTTCGCATTGCCGACGTAATTTCTCCAGACACCCAGACCGGCCCAGGCAGCCACGCCGGCCACCACAGCCAGCAAGAACAATTTGCCCCCCATTTTGAGCAGCGGAGTGTAGGTGAGCTTGGAGAGATTGCGCCTGAGCGCCATCGCCAGAAGCACCATGTTGAGAAACGAGGTCAGGGAATTGGCCACACCCAGCCCCGCCTGTTTGAAGCGGAAGACCAGAATCAGAGAGAGGATCAGGTTTACCCCGAGGCAAATGATGCTGATTTTGGCCGGAGTCTTCGTATCGCCCAGGGCGAAAAAGGCGCGAGCCAGAATATTGACGCTGCTGAAAAAGACCAATCCCGGTGCCAGGCACATCAGCGCCAGGGCCGAGCGGTGAGTCGCCACCGCTCCGAAGGCTCCCCGCTCAAAGAGCAGGCGCACGATCGGCTCGGCCAGAACCACCAGGAGCACCGCAGCCAGCACATTGACGAAGGCCAGATATCCCAGACCCTCCGTCAGGGTCGAGCGAAATTCGTCATATTGCTTGCGGCCGGCCATTCCTGATAAAGCGGGCAACATCCAGGTCGCCAGCGAGATACCGAACACCCCCTGGGGCAGTTCCATCAGCCGCACGGCGTAATCAAAAGAAGCCACGATATAATCGGCCACGAAGAAGGAAAAACAACTGATCAGGAGCACGTTAATCTGGAAGGCCGCCACGCCCAGAGTCCCGGGGATCATTTTGCGAACCACCTCTTTCACGATCGGGTTGCCCCAGGGCTTGACCCAGCGGAACCGGAAGCCCTGACGATGCAGAAGCGGCGCCACGAAGCTGCTCTGGGCCACACCGGCAACCAGTATCGCATAGGCCAGCGCATAAATCTGCTCGCTCAGAGTCTCCCCCATCATGGGTGCCACCAGCAGCACGCTGGCGATCATCACCACGTTGAGCGTCGTTGCGCTCAAGGCCGGAATAAAGAAGTAGCCTCTGGAATTGGCCATCCCGATCAGAACCGCCGCCACGCAGACCAGGAGCATATAGGGAAACATGATCCGCAACAGGCTCAGCATGAGCCAGGTATCTGGACCCATCTCGACAAATTGAAGCGCCAGGCTCAGTCCCAGAAGGACCACCGCCACGATAGCGCCGGCCGCTATCAGGAGTCCGCTCAAGACCGCATTGGCGCAATTCCACGCCGAGGCCTCTCCCTCCTGTGCCTCCAGAGTTTTAAAAATCGGAATAAAGGCAGCCGTGAGGGCACCCTCGCCCAGGAGCCGCCGGAAAAGATTGGGTATCTGGAAAGCGACTTTGAAGGCGCTGGCCACGGCCGAATCCCCCATGAAAGAGGCATAAACCATCTCCCGGACCATGCCCAGAATGCGGCTCGTCATCGTTGCCGCACCCATAGCGCCCGAGGATTTCAACATTCCTGACATGACTTACCAAGCACCTCTGCCGGAGAATTCACCTCCCCGGAAAAAGATAAATCCCTTCCCTGATTGCATTTTACTGATATAAATAATGTCTGCCCCCTTTGGCCCTATTCGTCATTTGCCTGCCGTTTTCTCCAGCCGTTTCAGCTCCTGAGTGACCATATCGCCAATCATGGCCGAGAAGGAAATCTGCGGCTCCCAGCCGAGCTTCTCCTTCGCTTTGGCGGGATTGCCCACCAGAGAATAAGGCTCTACGGGCCGGAAGAAACGGGGATCCTGGCGGACGTATTTCTCCCAATCGAGCCCGACCACGCCAAAGGCCTCTTTCACCATATCCTTTACGGAGTGGAGCTTGCCGGTGGCGATCACGTAATCATCGGGCTTATCCTGCTGCATGATGAGCCAGAAAGCGCGCACGTAATCCCGGGCATCGCCCCAATCGCGCTGCGAATCCAGGTTCCCCAGAGAGAGATGTGTCTGGAGCCCCATCTTGATCTCAGCCACGGTGCGGCAGATCTTGAGCGAAACGAAATGCTCACCCCGCCGCGGCGATTCATGGTTGTAGACAATCGCGTTGGAAGAGAAGAGATTGAACGCATTGCGGTAGAAGCGGACCATCTGGGCCGAGAAAGATTTGGCTATCCCGTAAGGATTGACCGGCAGGAAGGGCGTATTCTCATCCTGCGGACTGGTTGCGGGCTGCCCGAAGACCTCGCTGGAGGCCGGGTTGAAAAACTTCGGCTTCTGAGGCATGTCGCGCAGGATTTCCAGAAGGCGCAGAGTCCCCATCGCCACCACCTCGCAGGTCGATTCGGGGATTTCAAAGCTCAGGCCGACATGTGTCTGGCCCGCAAAGTGATAAATCTCCTGAGGCTCGATCTTGAAGAGCAGACGCCTCAGAGTGGTTACATCCTCCAAGTCGGCATGATGCAGGAAAAAAGTCTTCTCGAAACAATCCTGCCGGTCGCACAGATGGGCGATGCGCCCCCGGTTGCTGAGGCTGCTGCGGCGCAGCGTTCCATGCACCTCATAACCTTTTGCCAAAAGGAGTTCCGCAAGATACGAACCATCCTGCCCGGTAATTCCCGTGATGAAAGCTTTGGGCCGTTTTACGTCTGAGATAACGCCCATCTTAGAGGGAGCCCCCTTCCTTGAGCTTAGAAAAAACCTGATTGGCCTCTTCTAAGGCCTCCTTGGAGCCGATGTCATACCACAAACCTTTCACTTTCCAGGTATAGACCGGAATCTGGGGATATATCCAGCTCATCAGATTGCCCGGCTGATCGGTGTTGTTGCCTTCGCCGATATAGCGATCGATCAGGTGGAGCATTCCCCTGGGGTAGTAGTAAAGCGCAATTCCGCTCCAGGTCGAGATGGGACGGGACGGCTTTTCTTGGAAAGAAACGACTTTGCCTTCCGAGTCAACCCCGACACTGCTGTATTTCTTCACCAGCTCCAGGTTGCCCACGTCGTAGATGCCCAGAACAGGATTCTTCAATCCCCGACAACATTTCCCAAAGTCTTTTAAATCCTTCTCAAAGAGATTATCCCCGGCCAAGACCATAATGTCATCATGAATTCTCTTCTGAGCCAGCACGTAATGGATATCCCCCACGGCGCCCCTCTTATTAGCATCATTGGTCGTCCGGTCGTCGATCACGGTTATGGGGGTGCCTCCGAACCGGAACGGGCTTGCATCAGCCCACTCCTTGAAATGAGAGTAGAATTTGCTGTTGGTCACCACGATGACCTCGTCAATTCCTTCAATAGGCGCAACCGCGTCCAATATGTAATCCAGCATGGGCCGCCCGGCAATAGGAAGAAGCGGCTTGGGACAATTCAATGTCAGCGGATATAAGCGGGTGGCATACCCGGCAGCCAACAAGATAATTTTCATAAATTTGACTAACGTTCTAAAAACAGTTCAGGAGCGACCACTCGAACAAAATCAGAAGAGAGCTTCATAATCTGAACCGGATCGCCCATTCGCAATGCCTGACAGGCCAATTTATAACAATCGTTAAAATAAGCACGTTGAATCACACGGCGCACTTTCATCATGTTCGGCACCGAAATACTCAGTTCATCGATCCCCAGCCCGATGAGGAGCGGTGTCAGCTCGACGTCTCCGGCCATCTCTCCGCAGATACATACGGGGATGCCCCCATGTCCATTGCCGTGACGCGCACCCTCTACCGTACTGGAAATCAGGCGGATAATCGCCGGATGCGTCGGCTGGTAGAGATAGTTGACGTTCGGGTTCATCCGGTCTACAGCCAGGGTATACTGGATGAGGTCATTGGTCCCGATGCTGAAAAAAGCGGCCTTGCGTGCTAATTCCCCGGCGCAAAGCACCGCTGAGGGAATCTCGATCATGACCCCCACCTCGATCTGAGGGTTGTAGGCTTTCCCCTCGCGTTCGAGCTCCTCCATACATTCACGGAGGACCTTCTGTGCCGCATTGAACTCCTCCACACCGGAAATCATCGGGTACATGATTTTGATATTGCCGGCAACCGCGGATGCTCTGAGCAATGCGCGCAGTTGCGCCTTGAAAACGGAATTGTTCTGCAGGCAATAACGGATGGCCCGATAACCCAGGAAGGGATTCTCCTCGAACGGAAACTCCAGGATCGACGTCTTCTTATCGGCACCCAGGTCCAGAGTACGGATCACCACCGGGCGCTCGCCCATACAAGAGGCGACCTTCAGATAATCTTCGTACTGTTCATCCTCACTGGGAAGGGTATCCCGGTTGAAAAAGAGAAATTCGGTTCGCAAAAGGCCGACACCGTTAGCTCCGGCCTCCACGGCATGCTCTGCCTCAGCAGGCTGGCCCAGGTTCGCCGCCAGAATGATATTGCGTCCATCCAGAGTCGTCACCGGCTTGGCAGCATCTTCCTCCAGAGAGTGAGCCAATTCGCGCTCCTGCTCCACCTGCTCATCGTAGGAGTGGATTTCTTCCTCGGTCGGCGAGAGGATGACGATTCCCCGATACCCATCGACGAGAAGCCGCTGGCCGGTTTTGAAAACCTCAGTGGCCCGCTGCATTCCAGCAACCGCGGGTATTTTCAGGGAGCGTGCCAGAATCCCGACGTGGGAGGTAATTCCGCCCTGCTCGGTCACAATGCCGGCGATCATTTCGCGATTGATCTGGACGGTCTGGCTCGGGGTCAGGTCCGCAGAGACCAGGATGGAAGGCTCGGTCAGTTGGGAGTGCCCGCTGTGCTGGCTCCAGCCGGTGAGGTTATCGACCAGCCGGGTCGTAACGTCCTTGATATCGGCCACACGCTGGCGGAAATATTCATCGGGAACGTTTTCGAAAAAGTGGACATATTTGAGGGAGACCCTCTGGGCCGCCAGGTCCGCTGGCAATCGCTGCTCCCGGATCATTCGTATGACCTCATCCAGGAACATCTGGTCCTCCATCACGAGCTGATGGCTCTCAAAAATGCCGGCGTTATCGCCTCCCAGAACCTCCTTTACCCGTTCGGCGACCTTTTGAAGCTGCTCTGATGTCTGGATCAATGCCTTGCTGAAGCGCTCCACCTCGCTTTCAATCTCCTCAGGCCGGATGGTACGCTCGGCAATGGCAGGACGCTCTCCATACAAAACAACGCAACGCGCCATGCCCATCCCCTCTGATACGGAGGTTGCATGGAACAGCCGGCCAACTGCGTTCTCCAGATCCACCTTCACGCAAGTGGATTCTACAATTACCTTCCCCAAAAGGAAAGCCCAAAGCAAACTCGGCAAGTGATTTTTTCCCATGTCGGTAAAAAGATAATTCTATACCATTTTTTTTGCACAAATTCACTTTCCAGCGGTTCTTCTTGAAGGTATGTGCCAACGCGGCTTGTCCGGACGCCCGAGCGAAGGATAATCCGCACAAAATAATGGCGCCGGTTTTACTTAATTATATTGAGAGCAGGCAGAGGGAGAGCTAACATGGGGCCTGAGTCTGGGCAGCGGCCCACCACAGATTATTTTCATCAAAATGAGTGCTAAACGCAGAAGAAAAGGGAAGCTTTTTTACGGTTTTTGGGCGCTGGTGATCCTCATCATCGCCGGTTTTTTCGTTTACAAAATTTATCTGAAGAAGGAGAAACCGATCGAAGTCCAAGTCGGTCTGGTCCAGAAGCGCGATATTACCGAAGTGGTGATCGCCAACGGCAAGGTCCAGCCCGTGACCTACGTGAAGATCAGCCCTGAAGTCTCGGGCGAAATCATTAATCTGCCGGTCAAAGAAGGCCAGATGGTCAAGAAGGGCGACCTGCTCTTCAGCATCAAGCCCGATCTCTACATCGCCAGCAGCAACTCCGCCGCGGCCAATCTGCAGTCAGCCATGGGTGGCCGAGATATCGCCCTGTACTCACTGGAGAAATGGCAGGCAGAGTGGGAACGCGCCAAGGGGCTCTTCAAAAACAACCTCCTTTCTCAATCGGATTTCGACAGCATCAACAACTCCTTCCTCACCGCACAGGCCTCCTATACGAATTCGCTCCACCAGGTGACCATGTCCCAGGCTGCCCTGGATAGAGCCAGCGAAGACCTGAGCAAGTGCATCATTTTCTCGCCTCTGGACGGCACCGTCTCCAAACTCAACTCGGAACAGGGCGAAAAGGTCGTCGGCACCGGCACCTACACCGGTACGGAGGTGATGACGATTTCAGATCTGAACCACATGGAGGCCCGCGTTGAGATCGGAGAAATGGATATCAACCTCATCAAACTCGGCCAGAAATCATGGCTGGAGGTCGATGCCTTCCGGGACCGCAAATTCGCCGGCACCGTCACCCAGATCGCCAATACAGCCAGCGGCACCAGCGGCACCGATGCCACCAAGTTTGAAGTCCGCATCCTGATTGATGAGAAGGAGGCCTTCCGTCCGGGCATGTCCGTCACGGCTGAAGTCGAAAGCCGTTACCGCACCAACGTGCTCTCGGTGCCCATTCAGGCCGTCACCACGCGCATGGAGGCTTCCGCAAAATTGGAGGCCGAGAAGGCCGCAGCCAATCCGGAAGATAAAGCGCCGGAAAAAGACGACTCTACTTCCAAAGCCAAAAAGGATATCGCCACCGGGATTGAAGAAATCGTCTTCATCGTCAACGGCTCCAGCGTTCTCAAGCGCAAAGTCGAGCGAGGCATCAGCGACGACAACTATACGGAAATCGTCAGCGGCCTGGAGGAAAACGAGGAAGTCGTTATCGGCGGCTACAAAGCCATCAGCAAGGACCTGGAAGAAGGCAAGCTGATCAAGGTTCTACCCACAACCAACTAACATGGCCGAGGCTTTAATTCAACTGCAGGATGTCTGCAAGAGCTACGACATGGGCGCCGAGATCGTCCATGCCTTGCGCGGAGTCAGCCTGCAAATCACCCGGGGCGAATACGTGGCCATCATGGGCCCCAGCGGCTCGGGCAAATCCACGCTCATGAATATCCTGGGCTGCCTGGATACGCCCACTTCCGGGATATTTATCCTCAACGGCAAAGCGGTCAGCGATATGGATGACAATGAGCTGGCCGATATTCGCAATCAGGAAATCGGCTTCGTCTTCCAGACCTTTAACCTTCTGGCTCGCAGCACCTCTTTTCACAACGTGGAGCTGCCTCTCATCTACGCCGGAGTCCCCGCTTACGAGCGCGGGCAAATCGCGACCAAAGTCCTCCAACAGGTCGGCCTGGGCGACCGCATGACTCATAAACCCAATGAGCTCTCCGGCGGTCAGCGTCAGCGCGTCGCCGTGGCGCGGGCTCTGGTCAATGGGCCCTCCATCCTCCTGGCCGATGAACCGACCGGCAACCTGGATACGGCCACGGGCGACGAAATCATGCTCCTTTTTGATAAACTTCATCAGGACGGCAACACCATCATTCTGGTCACGCACGAAGAGGATATCGCCCAGAGAGCCCGCCGCATCGTCCGCATCCGCGACGGCAAAATCGCCTCCGACGAGTCTCGCACCTCCCCTGTTCCCCAGAAAATCTGAACCGGCCTCCACGGAATATAAATGAACCTTAGAACCGAAATCGCCGAAAGCCTGCGCTTCTCCTGGAGCGCTCTCATGGCCAATAAAATGAGGGCGATTTTGACGACTCTGGGCATCGTCATCGGCGTCGTCACGGTTTCGCTCATGAGCATGGCCATCGACGGCGTCTCCAAGAGCTTCCTCAAAAGCATCTCCACACTCGGTTCGGACGTTCTCTACGTGGAAAAGAACGCCTGGATGGATAACGAGGATTGGTGGAAACGCCGCGGCAGACGCGATATCGAAATGGTCCATGCACGCGAACTCAGCCGCATGATCGGCGACCGCTACATCCTTTCCCCCTTCGCCCATCAGCCCTGCTCGGTCAAATACGACACCGAGAGCGTCTCGGGCGTCTTCCTGGAGGGTTGCACTGCCGAGTACGCGATCATCAACAGCTACACTTTCACCGAGGGCCGCTTCTTCAACAACAACGAAGTCGATGGCCACCGCCCGGTCTGCGTCCTGGGCAATGATATCCTCACGGCGCTCTTCAAAGGCGCTTCGTCCATCGGCCGTAAAATCAAAATCAACGGCATCAATTACGAGGTGATCGGCACCATGGACAAGCGCGGAACCTTCATGGGTTTCAGCCTCGATAACACCGTCTATATCCCCGTCACGCGGCAACTAACCGATTTCGCCTGGCGGCCCAACGTCAGCATCGCCATCAAGGCGCCCGATATGCGCAACGTCGACGAAATGACCGAGGAAATCCGCGGCGCCATGCGCAAAGTTCGCCGTCTGGAGCCGGGCCAGGCAGATGACTTCGCCATCAACAAGCAGGAAGTCCTTCTCACCACTTTCAACAAAGTGACCGGCGTTATTGCCAGCGCGGGGCTCTTCATCACGGGGCTCTCGCTCTTCGTGGGCGGCATCGGGATTATGAACATCATGTTCGTCTCGGTGGCCGAGCGCACCAAAGAGATCGGCCTGCGCAAAGCGCTCGGGGCACGCCGCAGGACGATCCTCCTGCAGTTCCTCATGGAAGCGCTCATGATCTGCCTCTGGGGCGGCGTGATCGGCCTGGGCCTGGCCTGGTGCCTGAAACCGATCGTCAATCTCTACATTCCGGCCTCCATTTCCTTTAAAACCGTGGCATTCGCTCTCTTCATCGCAGCGGCCACCGGGGTCATCTCCGGCTACATCCCGGCACGGCGCGCGGCGAAAATGGACCCGGTCGATGCCCTTCGAGACGAATGAAAAAACACATCCGATTTTACAGTGAAGTACGCGAGAGCATCCTGATGGCTTTCAGCGCGGTGGTTTCCAATAAACTGCGCTCCATCCTCACTCTCCTGGGTATTCTGGTCGGCGTCTTTTCCATCATTCTCGTCATGACCGCCATGCGCGCGCTCCAGAGTTACGTCGAGAGCGAGCTCTCGGGTCTGGGGGCCAATACGGTCCAAATCAAAAAGTGGCCTTCCATCAATTTCGACGGGCCCTCGAGCTGGCAGAAATACGCGCGCCGCACCAATCTGGATTACGACCAGTTTAAGAAACTCCGCGCCCGCGCAACACTGGCCAAGGGTGTCAGCATCATCGAAGGCTTCCGCACCGATGAAGCCTCTTCGCGGTTCGAAACCTCCAATCCCAATATCAACCTCCAGGGGCTCACGGCCCAGACCTTCTCCGCGCGCAACATGGTCGTGGAAGAGGGCCGCGCCATCACAGACGTCGACGTAGATAGCCGCCGCAACGTCTGCCTCCTGGGCTACGAACTCGCCAAAAAACTCTTCCCCTATACCTCCGCTCTGGGCGAAACCGTCCGCTTCGACAGCATCAACTATCTGGTCATCGGCGTCCTGGAAAAGAAGGGCTCCCTCTTTGACGCCGGCAGCGACAACATGATCCTCGTCCCCCTCACGACCGCCATGAACTACTACGGCCACAGGCGCAGCATGAACTTCCTGGTCGAGGCGGCTGACCGCGCTTCCTACGAGGATACGATCGAGCAGGTCCGGGGCGCCTTACGCAGCATTCGCAGGCTCAAACCGACCGACGAAGATGATTTCGAGATTGAATCCAATGATTCGCTCATCCAGCAGTTTCAGAGCGTCACCCTTTCCATACGCGTCGGCATCACGGTGGTGAGCTCGATTGCACTGGTCGCCGCCGGTATCGGCATTATGAACATCATGCTGGTCTCGGTCACCGAGCGCACACGCGAGATCGGGGTCCGGCGCGCCATTGGCGCCAAGAAGCGCAACATCATGATTCAATTCATCATGGAGTCGATCGTTCTCTGCCAGATGGGCGGACTTGCGGGGGTGATCCTGGGCGTCCTGGGCGGCAATATCGCCGCCAAATTCCTCAGTGTACCGATGACGGTTCCGGTGGATTGGGTCGTGATCGGACTGGTGATCTGCTCGGCCGTGGGGATTGTGTTCGGTTCCTACCCGGCATGGAAAGCCGCCAACCTCGACCCCATCGAAAGCCTCCGCCACGAATA
>CAZSTC010000072.1:0-10821 GCA_964609795.1 uncultured Verrucomicrobiota bacterium | reverse complement strand
TGGTTGCGGGGAGAGGACTTGAACCTCTGACCTTCAGGTTATGAGCCTGACGAGCTACCGACTGCTCCACCCCGCGTCCAACGCGAGGAAGACTATATCTGAAGAGGCTTTTCTTAGCAAGCTGTATTTGGAAATATCTGAATTATTTTGGTGTTTCCCGCGGAGGACCGTTTCCAGGTGAAGAAAGGGCAGCCCTTCCGTATTGCATCGTCGCCGTTTTACATTCCAACGTTGTTTTTGATGAATGACTCTTGTACCATCTGGATCGGTTTTTGCAGATGTTTTTAAAGTACCTTTTCTCCAATATAAGGATTAATAGAGGGTGAGAATGTTGAAAGAATACAAAATTCCAATACTCCTGTGGCTTGCATTTGAGGCGCTGGCAGTCAGTTTATGGCTTTCTTTGGATCATTTGTTTTTTCTTCTGAATTTTACCTACATCGGGACTGTGGGTGCCGTCGGACTGGCACTGCATATCTCCGGGGTCAAATATGCGAGGATCCTATTACAGCTTGCCATCGGCCTCTATATCCTGGTATTTCTCGGCATCATCTGCCGCGAGAATATGCAGATAGAAGGTTTTTTCTACTACCTCTTTTTGGGAGTATTTCAAGCGGCGGTCATTCACTACCTTGTGGCGAAAATTGTTGGCCCGTTGCTGTTCGGCAGAGGCTGGTGTGGATATGCCTGTTGGACTGCAATGGTGCTGGATTTTTTGCCGTATAAAACGCCGAAAAAGCCGCGGCGTGAGAAATGGGGGAGGTTCAGGATAGTTGTCTTTATTATATCCTTTTTATATGTACTGATAATTTACTTATTTTATTCTTATAATATAGAAAAAATAATGTTCATCAGTTTTGTTGTAGGGAATATAATTTACTATATAATTGGGATTATACTTGCTTTCGCGTTGAAGGATAATCGTGCTTTTTGCAAATACGTCTGCCCCATAGCTGTTATTCTTAAACCAGCGAGCTATTATTCAATGCTCCGAATCAAGGTAAACCCGGATGCATGTATTTCTTGCGGCAAATGCAAAAAAGCCTGCCCTATGGATGTGGATCTGCTTGATATTAAGCGCAGTAGGAAAAACGGAACAGAATGTATCCTATGCTATGAGTGCAAAAAAGCCTGCCCGACAAAAGCTATAATGTAGCCGGGAAAATGTACGATGAGCGACTCCCGGAATAAAACGCAAATTCAGCTACTTCTTGGCTAAACCCTGTCCCCGCCAGAATAAGGGGCAATAAGAGAGCACATACTATGTCATTGCCCATCCCTCTCATAAATACTCAGGATTTTTAGTTCTTCTCGCTGCCGGGGCCTTCCTTCTGGCCGTAGTAGGCGCCTGAGCCGTGTTTGCGGGAGAAGTGTTTATTGAGCAGGTGCTGAGGGATGTAATGGGCATTGGGCTTGATGAGCCTGGTTTGGGTCGCCATCAGGGCCACTTGCTCCAGGACGACCGCATTGGCCACGGCTTCCTCCGGGCTTTTGCCCCAGACGAAAGGTCCGTGATGGGCGACCAGCACTGCCGGGCAGAGCATTGGGTCCAGTTCCTTAAAACATTCCACGATGAGCTTACCCGTATTGAGTTCGTAATCGGTCTGAACCTCTTCGGGCCACATGATCCGGGTGCAGGGAATGGAGCCGCTGAAGTAATCGGCGTGGGTGGTTCCGAAAACGGGAATTTCTACACAGGCTTGTGCCCAAACCGTCGCCTGCAGGCTGTGCGTATGGACAATGGAGCCGATGCCGGGGAAGTTGCGGTAGAGCTCCAGATGGGTCGGCGTATCGGAGCTGGGATTGAGAGAGCCCTCTTCTACGGGCTGACCGCTCTCCAAATCCACCAGCACGATATGTTCGGGTCTGAGCTTGTCATAGGGCACCCCGGAAGGCTTGATGGCGACCAGGCCTTGCTCGCGGTCAATGGCGCTGACGTTGCCCCAGGTCAGAACGACCAGGGCTTCAGTTTTGAGCCTGATATTGGCCTTGCAGACCTCTTCTTTGATGTGCGTGTGGTTTTTCATGAAATTCGTTAAAGGAGATGTTGGTACTCTGAGGATTGGGAAATCTTCGCCAAAAGCTCTTTAATCCTCTGCGATTGAGATTGATGGGCGATCAGGGTGACATCATCGGTGAAAATGACGAGCGATTTCTGGATACCCAGCAAAGCCGTCGGGGTACGGGAAAGTTTCCGGCGTACATCGAAAACCAGATTTTCATCCGAATCCAGGCAGATGAAGGGTGTATTGGAGCAGTTGCCCGCGCCGTCATGCTGCAGGTGCCGCATGAGCGCAGGCCAGGAGCCCAAGTCGTCCCATTCGAAGGAGGTATCCGCCACCAGGATATTGTGCGCTTTCTCCATGAGGGCGAAATCAATGGAGATTTTCGTAATCCCCGGGTAATCCTCTTCCAGCGTCTGTTTCAAGTGATCGGCTGAGGCGCTTGCGGCCGCTTTCCAGCGCAGGAATGCATCGGCCATGAACGGCTGATGCTGGCGCAGGTTCTTGAAAAGAGTCTCGCAGGACCAGAGAAACATCCCGGCATTCCAGCGATAATCGCCTGAGGCCAGGTATTTCTCCGCGGTTTCCAGGTTCGGTTTTTCCACGAAGGCCAGCGCCTTGTGAAAGGGAGTGATTCTCCTTTTCAGAGCCGGGGCAGGGGAGTCGGCTTCCGGAGCAAGAACTTCACCCAGCCGTATATACCCATAACCGGTGGAGGGTTCAGTGGGACGGATCCCCAGCGTAATGAGCGCCTCGGATTCCTCAGCCAAGGACCAGGCATCCAGGAGGGTCTGGCGGAAAAGCTCGACCGTAGGAATCAGATGATCGGCCGAAAGGACCGCCATGACGCCCTGCGGATTGCGAGCGGCGACCAGTGCGGCCCCCAGCGTTACGGCTGCGCAGGTATCGCGCCCGACAGGTTCAGCGATGATGTTTTCATCAGGCAACTCGGGCAGCTGCTTGCGAACCGCATCGGCCTGCTGCAGGTTGGTGATAATGAAAATATGATCGGCTTCGACGACCGGCAGGACTCGGTCCACCGCCTGTTGAAGCAGAGAGCGTGCGCCCAGAAGCTTGATCAATTGCTTTGGAGTCGCCTGGCGGCTTACCGGCCAGAAGCGCTCACCGCGTCCCCCGGCCATGATGACCACGTAGCGATTACTCAGATTACCGCCGGCTTCGTTCATATCAAAGTTCACGAGGTTAATCCATGATTTCGGCCAGGGCATTCCACCAGAGCGAATGAAGAGCGGGGATGCTCCAGCTCAGGGTTGAAGCGGCGTCGGTTGTGATGTCGAGTGTGGCAGCCTTGCAGCAGCCGGTGACTTTCCCGATCACGGTTGCCTGTACGGAGACGGCCTGAGCCTTTGCCAGAATCTGCTCGGCATGGTCGGCGGAGGTGCTCACAACGATACGGGATTGAGTTTCCCCAAAGAGGAGGGCATCCAGACGGGAGGATTTCACGCCGGAGAGATCGATCTTCGCACCCTTGAAGGAGGGTGTATTCAAGGCCACGTTTTTACTGAAGCAGCTTTCGGCCAAGCAGACAGCCAGACCGCCTTCGCTGCAATCATGGGCGCTCTTGATCCAGCCGGAGCGAATGCACTCCAGCGTCAAGTCCTGAACCGCCTTTTCCTTCTTGAGGTCGCAGCGCGGAGGTAAACCGTTCTTAACATCGTGCTTTGCCATCAGGTATGCGGAGCCGCCCAGACCCAGGTTAGGATCGGCAGCATCGACCGCATCGCCCAGGAGGATAATGACGTCGCCTTCATCCTTGAACCACTGTGTGGTGATGTGCTCTTGTTTCTCAACCAGGCCCACCAACGCAAGGGTCGGGGTCGGGTCGATGGCACCCATGGGGTTCTGATTGTAGAGGCTGACGTTGCCGCCGGTCACCGGGGCATTGAAAGCCGCGCAGGCCTCTGCCAAACCACGCACCGATTCCTTTAATTGATAGAAGAGCTCGGGGTTATGCGGGTTGCCGAAATTCAAATTATCCGTGCTGCCCAGCGGAGTCGCGCCGGAGCAGGCCAGGTTGCGAGCGCACTCGGCCACGACCGTCTTGCTGCCTTCGTAGGGATCCAGATAGACATAAACACCGTTGCCATCCACCGAGAGGGCGATATATTTCTCGATTCCCGCGGGGACGGATTCCGCGGCTCCCTCGGGGAGCATCGGCAGACTGTCGCCTTTAATGCGGACCACGGCTGCATCCGAACCGGGGCAAACCACCGAGCCGTCACGCACCATGTGGTCGTACTGGCGATAGACCCAATTCTTGGAAGCGATCGTGGGCATTTGCAGGAGCATCTCCAGGTCTTTCACCGGGCTGGTCGTATCGGCCAGAGAATTTACCCGGTAGGCACGCACACCCTGCATGTAAGCAGGTTCTTTGGAATCGCGGTGATAAACCGGGGAATCATTGGCGATTTTGGCGGCCGGGATATTGGCGACGATTTGCCCGTGATTCTTCACGACCATGCGGCCGGTATCCGTCACTACGCCGATTTCGGCCCAGGGCAGATCCCATTTATCGAAAATACGCTGAACTTCGGCCTCGTGTCCCTTATTGACGATGATGAGCATTCGTTCCTGGGATTCGCTCAACATGATTTCATAAGGAGTCATGCCGGTGGCACGCTGGGGAACTTTGCAGAGCTCGATCTCGATACCGGTCCCGGCACGGGCGGCCGTTTCGCAAGTCGAGCAGGTAAGCCCGGCGGCTCCCATATCCTGAATGCCTGCGACCGCATCCTTGGCGGCCAGAAGCTCCAGGCAAGCCTCCATCACCAGCTTCTCCATGAAGGGGTCGCCTACCTGAACGGCTCCGCGTTGTTGCTCGGCGGAAGCCTCGGTTAAATCCTGCGAGGCGAAAGCGGCTCCGGCCAGACCATCGCGTCCGGTTGCGGGCCCGACGTAAAAGACCGGGTTGCCGATGCCCTTGGCGGCACCGCGGGCGATCTGTTCGTGCCTCAAGACACCCAGACAAAAGGCGTTGACCAGCGGATTGCCCTCGTAAGAAGCGTCAAAGCAGACCTCTCCGGCGATCGTTGGGATGCCGAAGCAGTTGCCGTAATGGGCGATGCCGCCCACCACACCGCGGAAGAGACGCTGGACTTCCGGCGAAGAGAGTTTTCCGAAACGCAGCGAATTCATGGCGCAGATGGGGCGTGCACCCATGGTGAAAATATCCCGGATGATGCCGCCTACGCCGGTGGCTGCACCCTGGAAGGGCTCCACTGCGCTGGGGTGATTGTGCGACTCCATCTTGAAAGCGATGGCCAGATTATCGCCAATATCGATGATGCCGGCATTTTCTTCGCCGGCACCGACCAGGATTTTCTTTGAACGGGTTGGAAATTGTTTCAGTAAGGGCTTGGTGTTTTTATAGGAGCAGTGTTCGCTCCACATTACCGAGAAGATGCCCAGCTCGGTATAGTTGGGTTCTCTGCCCAGAATTTTGAGGATATTCTCGTATTCCTCCGTCGTGATTCCGTGTTTTGCCACCAGTTCGGGCGTAATAGCAGGGTCTTTTGTCATAGTCTGAGAATCAATATGAGAAGTAAAGGGTTATGAGCGTTTCCGGTTTTGGAGGAATTGAATCATGCTCTCCAGAAGAACTCGGCCATCATGACCAGAGAGGATTTCTTCGCTGGCACGCTCGGGGTGGGGCATGAGGCCCGCCACGTTTTTCTGAGCGTTACAGACACCGGCGATATTGAGCAGGGAACCATTAGGGTTGGATTCCGGGGTAGTGTTGCCGTGGCGGTCGCAATAGCGCCAGAGGATTTGCCCGTTTGCCTCCATCTGTTTGAGAGTTTCAGGGTCGGCGAAGTAGCAGCCTTCCCCGTGGGCGATCGGGATTCTCAGGAGCGTTCCTTCCGGGGCTTTGCAGGTAAAGGGCGTATCGGGTTTGCCGGTGCGCAGCCAGACGAATTCGCAGCGGAACGTGATGCCTTTATTGCGGATCAGTGCTCCGGGCAGGAGTCCGGCTTCACACAATATCTGGAACCCGTTGCAGATGCCCAGCACCAGTCCTCCGCGGTCGGCGAACTCCTTTACAGCAGCCATGATGTTGCTGTATCGGGCAATGGCGCCGGTGCGCAGATAATCTCCATAGCTGAAACCGCCCGGGACTATGACTGCATCGGTATCGCCCAGGCTGGTCTCTTTGTGCCAAAGCAGGCGGGCATTGTGTCCCAGAACGTTTTTGAGAACATGAACACAGTCCTGGTCACAATTACTTCCAGGAAACTGAAGAACGGAAAAATTCATAATTCAGCTTAGGTGGGTGTCTATTCGATCTCCACAGAATAATCTTCAATCACGGGATTGCTGAGAATCTTGTGACTGGCCTGGCTGATACTCTTGAGAGCGGCTTCGCGATCGGTACCTTCCAGTTCGATCTCGATATATTTTCCAATACGGACATCCTTAATGCCGGTGAAGCCGATGTGCTCAAGAGCGGTTTGGACAGTTTTGCCCTGAGGATCCAGGACAGCTTTTTTGGGTGTGACGGTAATTTTAGCTTTCATATCCGGGGATAGTTTCCACGATCTGGAAACCGTTCTGAGCCTACACCAATCGACCGGAAGTAGCCAGTATTACTTTTAAAACCTTATGACTTTTTCTGGACAATAGGCCTCAATAGTGCATAGACTCTGTGCAGGCGTGCATGGAGGCTGTTCCCGGCTTTCATTTTTTATTGGCATGTTTGTTGCTGCATGGCACTCCGGTTACTTGCAATAGTTTAACGGTGAAGAATCATTTGGAACCTATACCAACTCCTAAGGACCAGTTATGGAAGGAGTTCAGATTGGCTTACCTGCCTTGGGTTGTCATGGCCCTTGCTGTGGGGGCCACTTGGTGGGTTTGGGCGAACGTGCTCATTGCCCCAACGATGATGGGGGAAGTCGAAATTGTCCGGGCCCAGGTTACGAGTCCCACGGTCGGAGTAGTCCAGCAGGTCGTTGCCCAGCGCTTTGATGAAGTCAAAGCCGGGGATCCCCTGGTGATCATCAAGCCTTCTGATGCCCGCAATTTTCTCAGTGGAATTAGTCTGGAATTGGACCTCCTGGCTTCGCGTTTTAATTCCGATTCCAGCATCACCTTACGCAGAGCCGAGGCCGATTACTATACGCTGCGGATCGACCTGCTCACCAAAAAAGTGGAGCTCGCCCGGAGTAAAGTGGAATTGGAGCGGTTCGAGAAAGATTTAGCCCGGAATGCAGAGCTTGCCAAACAGAATTACGTTTCCCAGGAGCTTTATGATATCTCACTAGCCGAGCGCGACAGTAATCTGAAAGAAATTGAAGAGCTTTCGGCTGTGATCCCCGGTTTGGAAGAAGCGGTCGAGAAACTCCGCGTCGAGATCGAACAGGCAGGCGCCTTTGTCGGGAATGATTTTTCACAGAAGATCGCAGATCTGGAGGCAAGACTCGCCGCTGCTCCCTCTGAGGCTAACCCCATTGTTCTGAGTGCCCCGATTGACGGAATGGTCAGTGGTGTCTGGTGCTCGCCCGGTGAGACCGTTACCGAGGGTTATGTCATGATGATGGTCAATGCCACCGAAGCCATGAGGATTGTCGCCTATATGCGGCAGCCTTTCCCGGTGGACCCGTTCCCGGGGATGCAGGCCAAGATTGTGACCCATTCCAAGGTTCAGCGTGTCCTGGCCGTTACGGAAGTGGAGAATGTGGGCCGTTTCATGGAGCCCATTACCAACAGTCTGGCTCGCCTGGCCACCGATCAGATGGTGGATATGGGGTTGCCGGTCTCTTTCAAAATCCCTAAAGATGTGAAGCTGCGTCCGGGCGAAACCGTCGGACTGATGCTGGATGGCCGGAGAAAATAAGATCCGGAATTCAGAACTCGATTTAAAAAGCGGCCCTCTTTTTTAAGATTGGCCGCTTTTTAATTTTCTCGTGTTCCGTGGAGAAATCGCTCGAATCTACGGGAGAAGGAGAGAAGAAGTTTGTTCTTGAGTGGGCTCCGGGGCGCTGTCCACAGCCGAACGCAGAGAGTCCAGAAAAGCGGGGACGCCCTCTTCCAAAATCGCAGAAATGGAGAGGATCGGAGTTTTCCGGATATGTTGTTTGAAGGCTTTCAGATTTTCCACGGCCTGGGGCTCATCCATCTTATTGGCGACCACCATCCGCGGACGCTCAAGCAGATTTTTATCGTAGTATTTGAGCTCATCCAGAAGCTGGCGATAGTCTTCCCAGGGTTTGCGGCCTTCGCTGCCTGCCATGTCGAGCAGGATCACGATCAATTTGCAGCGGCGGATATGCCGCAGAAACGCATGACCCAGACCTTTATTCTCGTGCGCTCCCGGGATCAATCCCGGTACGTCGCAGACAGTAATCCGGTGGTAATCCACAGGGTACTCGACAATCCCGACATTGGGATGAAGCGTCGTAAAGGGGTAGGCGGCCACTTTCGGGCGTGCCTGTGAAATAGCGGTGAGAAGGGTCGATTTACCCGCATTCGGGAAGCCGACCAGAGCGGCATCAGCCACCAGGCGCAGCTCCAGGAGGTAATCTCCCTCTTGTCCTGGCTCGCCCGGTTGGGCAAAACGGGGTGTCTGGCGGGTAGCCGTAGCGAAATTCCGGTTTCCCAGTCCGCCGCGTCCGCCTTTGCAGAGCAGGAGACGATCTCCATTCTTGAGCAGATCGCCGACGAGCTCCTTTTCGGGCTCCTGAATATTGGAGTGAATAATGGATGCGTTCTTGGAAAGGTCATACTCCCAGGCCATTTCTGCACCCAGCTGCCGAACCGTCGGCTTCATTTCAGCCACTTCATTTTCGCTGAAGGGAACATCCTCGGGCTGAATCACCGGAGGCAGCTTCCAGACAAGGGTACCGCAGGGCACCTTGATCAGGAGGTCCTTGCCGGCCGGGCCATCCATTCCCTTACCCAGACCGGGGGTTCCGTTCTCGGCGATCAATCGCGGGGTGTAATACTGATTGATCAAATTATTGATATCATCGTCGGCCTCCAGAATCACACTGCCTCCGCGACCGCCATTGCCGCCGCTGGGACCGCCCTTGGGACGAAAAGCCTCCCGCTGGAATGCAACGCACCCTTTACCGCCGTGACCCGCACGGGCGAAAACCTTAACTTGATCAATAAACATGAGCGAAAATGAGAAGCCAAAAAACGGCGAGGCAACAATAGACCTCGCCGCATTCTTTTAAAAACAAAACTTAAGCGGTTGCTTCAATTAATTGGCGCTTACCGTCTCTTCCATCGGAAGAACGCTGACCTTGCGGGCATTCTTGTCGAAAGAAACGCGCCCCTCAATCAGTGCAAAAAGCGTCCAATCACGTCCCACTCCGACGTTCTTGCCGGGATGGAACTTGGTGCCAACCTGGCGCACAATAATGCTGCCGGCGCTTACCACTTCACCTCCGAAGCGCTTAATTCCGCGCATCTTAGGATTACTATCGCGACCGTTGCGGCTACTGCCTTGACCTTTTTTATGTGCCATGTAAAATCTCCTTTATGCTTTAATTTCTTTGATTCTCAGAACAGTCAGTTCCTGACGGTGACCCTGCGTTTTGTGGTAACCTTTACGCTTTTTCATCTTGAAAATCGTAACTTTTTCACCACGAATGTGTTTGACTACGTCAGCCACAACACTCGCATTGCTCACGGTCGGCGTACCCACAGTCACCTGACCTTCTTTGTTTACCAAAAGGACCTTGTCCAAGGTAACCGTATTGCCCTGATCAGCTTGTAAGCGCTCAACCTGCAGAGTGTCACCGGGGGTGACTTTGTATTGCTTGGCGCCAGTTTCAACAACAGCGTACATATATCGTATAAATCAAAAATGACCGGTGTTTCAGAACCTCATCCGAACCGGCCTCACGTCCTTACGGGATTTCAAACAAGATTACGAACGAATCCCGCACAGATCATTACACGGAGCGGAGTCGCAACGCAAGCGGTTTTTTCAGAAAATTTCTTCTTCCCGTTTTTCCGCTCTGTCTGGGGGGCTTATCGCTCAACCGAAAGCCGCTCTTTCCAGATTTTATAGAGCTCTGCCGTGGCATGAACATCCCGGATACAGTATTCTGCAATTTGCCGGAAACGCCCTTCCTGTATCATCTGCGTAACATCACTGCCAGTGACTCCCTGGGCCTTGGGCGAGGGGATTCCGAAAGCTTTGCAGTAGAAATCCAGATTAAAGGGACGGCATGCGCCCATCCGCCCGCCTGCTCCGTAAAAGGTGAGCTGCTCCAATAGATCACAGTGCGGCGCGTCGGAGAAACGGTAACCGAGCCAGTTTTTCCTCGTAATCGGGATATTGAGCAGTGCCGACCTCAAGTAGAGGTAGGGAATATCGAAATTGCGCCCGTTAAACGTGACGACACTATCGAACTTGAGCGCCAATTCCCAGAAATGGGCCAGGAGATCGGCCTCATCCGGATAAGCGACATACTCGATTTCCTCGTCCGGCGAAGATTCATCCTCAAAATCCTCCGACAGATAGAGAGCTTTTCCCCGGGCTGTTTGCGGATTGAGCATCCCGATGCAGACGATCTGCCCGGTCAGGGGCCACAACCCGAAAAAGTGGGCAATATCCAGGCGTTTCTTTTCGCGCGCTACTTCGTCGGGCTGATTTTCTGCCTCGCGAAAGAGATATTCCTGCTGAGCCTCGTCGAAGTTATCGATCGGCTGAGCAGTCGTTTCAATGTCAAACACCATCGTTGCCATAAAGGCTCCATCAAAGCATATCCAGTCCGAATTTCCAATATTTTCCGTCCGTCTCACCGCATTTCGCATCGCCTCAAAATACAGGCGTCCCGAAAAGGGG
>CAZSTC010000071.1:0-10847 GCA_964609795.1 uncultured Verrucomicrobiota bacterium | reverse complement strand
AGGCAATGCGGAGGGCTGAGGAAATTAGAGGAGTCCTAATTCGCTTCTGGACAGGGGAGGCGAAAATTGTAAAACTGAAGGAGCCTTAAATTAACTAAGAAAGGCCTACTTAATAAGATGAATGTTTTAGTTTGCGATCCGATCTCCTCCGAAGGTGTGGCTGTATTGCAGCAGTGTGAGGGGTTAAATGTCATTGTCCTTGAAAAGAGACCGACTGAGTCTGAACTGATTTCCATGGTCTCTGATGTGAACGCGATAGTGGTTCGATCCGAGACGAAGATAACGCGCAGTGTGATCGCCGCGGCCAGCAAACTGAAAGTCGTGGGTCGTGCCGGAGTGGGCGTGGACAATGTGGATGTAGCCGCAGCGACAGAGGCGGGAGTGGTCGTGATGAATACGCCCTCGGGCAACACGATCGCCACGGCAGAGCTGACTTGCGCGATGATGCTTTCACTGGCGCGGCAGGTACCCGCAGCCTCGGCCTCGATGAAGGCGGGCCAATGGGACCGCAAGACATTCAAGGGGACAGAGCTTTTCGGCAAGACGCTGGGAGTGGTCGGAATGGGGCGCATCGGTACGGAAGTGACCCGGCGTATGCAGTCTTTCGGGATGACCGTCATCACGTTTTCACCGGTGCTTTCGGTGGCGATGGCCAAGGAGCTGGGAGTGGAGATGGTGACGATGGAAGAGATTTACAAGCGCTCGGATTATATCACGTTCCATGTACCGCTGACGGATGAGACGCGCGGCTTGATCAATGCCGAGACGATGAAGAAGATGAAGCGGGGAGTCAAGCTGGTCAATTGCGCCCGCGGAGGCATCATCGTCGAAGAGGATTTAATCGAAGCGCTCAATAGCGGCCAGGTGGGCGGCGCTGCGCTGGATGTTTACACCAAGGAGCCGTTCCCGGCTGAGAACCCGCTGCGTCAGGCGCCGAATCTGGTGATGACGCCGCACCTGGGAGCCAGCTCGAAAGAGGCGCAGGTGCGCGTGGGTGTGGAGATCGGCGAATGCATTAAGGCTTACCTGAAATCGGGTGAGATACGCAATGCAGTCAATTTGCCGGATTGGAATCTGGACGGCCGCGATTACACGGCTTTGAAGCCGTACCTGCATCTGGGTGAGAAGTTGGGAGCCCTGGCGTCGCAGTTGGCACCCAAGAGCAATGAGAAGCTGACGGTCTGTTTTGGCGGCAAGGCGGCAGCGATTCAGAGCGACCCGGTCGTGCGTTCGGTTTTGTACGGATTTTTGAAGGCGACATCCAACGGGACCAATTACATCAATGTGTATGCGAAAGCCCAGAAGCGCGGATTGCAACTGGATTCGCATGTTTCTTCGGATTCGCTTGATTTCAACGAGTGGCTCAGCGTCGAGGTGGATTCTTCGGAGAGCAAGCTGGTCGTGGGCGGCACGTTCTTCGGAGCGAGCATGGCCCCGCGCATTGTTCAGGTGAATGACTATCGCGTGGAAGTGGTGCCCCAGGGAGTGATTCTGATGAATCAGAATGCCGATAAGCCGGGTGTGGTCGCCAAGGTGAGCGCACTCCTGAGCCGTTATTCGGTGAACATCGCCAACATGACGCTGGACCGCAGCAGTGTGGGCGGTAAGGCCATGATGGTTCTGAACCTGGACGGAGTTCCGCCTGCCGAAGTGGTGGAAGAATTGAAGAGAGAGCCGGAGATAATTGATTCTCGGGTAATCGTTCTCTAGAACATAATGAAGTTCATATTCAAAGCAGGATTAAGTTTCCTGGCGGCAGCTTATCTCTGCGGAGGATTCGGTTCAGAGGTGTGGGCTCAGGGCTCCCCTCTGGCCGGGTCGTCTTCGCAGGAGACCGAAGCGCTTGCGGTCAAAGGCAAGGGTTTCAAGGTGACGCAGAAGGAGCTTGATGAGGTTTACATCCGCTACAGCATGGGGCTGGCGGCATCGGGTCGGAGCGTTCCCTCCAGTGAAGTCAAGAAGGTGGAGGAAGAGATGCTCGAGCAGCTCATTTTGAGGAAGATGTTTCTTCTGAAGGCCGATGCCGAGGATCTTAAGCTGGGCAAAGAGAAGGCCAAAGAGGAGAAGGAGAGACTTCTGAAGCGGGCCGGTGACGAGAGCCGGCTTCGGAGGCAGGTGCTCCTGGAGGGATGGCCCTCTTATGAAGATTACCTCAAGAACATAGAGGATGTCTGCATCTGCTCGGTTTACATGGAGCGGCATATCAAGGTGGAAGTGAAGCCGGAGGAGGTTCAGGAGTTTTACGACTCGAATAAGAAGCTTTTTGATGCGGAAGAGATGTTCATGGGCGGTTTTATTTTCTTCTCCCGGAGCGATACCCTGAGCGGCAAAGAGCTCAATGAAGGGGAATGGGCTTCCAAGAAGGAGCAGGCTGCCGATGTACTCAAAAAGGCTAAAGGCGGAGAGAGTTTTGAAGAGCTGATGAAGAAATACTCCGACGATGCGCGCACGAGGAGCCGTGGTCTGACGACTGTGTTTCTCAAAGGGCAGCTGGAAGCGGCATTCGATCAGGCGGCTTTTGCGCTTCGAGACGGGCAGATGAGCAATCTCATCGAGACGACTGAGGGAATCTACCTGGTGAAGGTCGTGAAGCATAACGATGCGGGGCTTATCCCTCTGAAGGACGTGGAGAAGAAAATTGAAGAGCAGCTCAAGGCGGAGAAGCGCAGAGAAAAGCTGCCGGAATTCTCCAAGGAGCTGAAAAAAGAGTTTGAAGTAGAGCTGGTTAGGACTTTCTAAAAGGCGGCCATGTTCGACGAGGCGATTAGTGAGGTACTGAATTACCTGGAGGCTCAAAAGGAGCGCGGGGTGAAGTACGTGCAGGTATCGCCCGAGACGCTCAAATCGTTACTGTCCGGACCTGAAACGGAGCGGCAGAAGCCCGGAGCGGCCCGATCTTCTTCGAGGCCGATGGCTCGGAAGAGTGCCGGAAGCGCGCCTTCGTTTGATGTGAGCTCTTTCAGCGCAGCGGCGCCTTTGCCTTCGGGGCGGATTCAGAAGCCGGAAAACCTCAACCCTTATAGCGGAATGGATATTGAGATCAAGCTGGGAGCGCCTCTTAGCCGGGAGGAGAAGCTCGCGAAGATGGCGGCACTCCGGGAGGAGCTGCTGAAGTGTGAAAAGTGTCCGCATTTGGCCTCTTCGCGGCGGAATGCAGTCTTCGGAGTCGGGGATGTGGATTCGCCGCTTCTCTTCATCGGGGAAGCACCCGGAGCGGACGAAGATATTGAGGGAGAGCCTTTTGTGGGGCGTGCAGGCCAGTTGCTCATGAAGATAATTGGGGCGATGGGGTTGAGCCGTGAGAAGGTATTTATCGCCAACATCTTAAAATGCAGACCGGATACTCCGGGGCAGAGTTCCGGCAATCGGCCTCCGACGCCTCAGGAGATGCAGATCTGCTATCCCTGGCTGGTGAAGCAGATTGAAATTATCCAGCCGCGGGTGATCGTGGCCCTGGGAGCGACGGCGATCAATGCGCTGCTGGCTCAGACGTTGCCGATCAGCCGGATACGGGGTAAATTCCAGCCGTTCCACGGGATGCAGGTGATGCCGACTTTTCATCCGTCGTACCTCTTGCGGTATGCGAACGCAACGGTCAAGCGTCAGGTCTGGGAGGATATGCTGCAGGTGATGGAATTTCTGGGGATGGAAATTTCGGAGAAGCAGCGAGGATATTTTCTCTAAATTTCTCTAAAAAACAATTTTGACAAAAAAAGAATCGCCCCCCGTTCGGGAGGCGATTCGTCATTTTAAATCTTTCGTCTACTGTTAGGTTATTCGCTTACTGCTTCCACATTGCCCTTAAGCAGTTGCTCCGCCTCTGAAGTATTGGAGCTTCGCTTGGTAACCGTTATGCTCTTACTATGTTTTTTGCGAGCCTGTTGGGCCAATTTCTTGACGACATTATCAATGGCCGTATACATATCAGTCTGGGAGTCTTCCGCAATGAGGTCATTACCTGGGATTTCCAAGCGGACAAGGCACTTACATGGGACATGCAACTTGCTTGTATCGTTTTCCAGATTGACTCTTGCACCCACAACGTTCGGAATAAGGCGATCGAGCTTTCCGAGCTGTTTGTTAACGTGTGCCTCAATGGCTTCAGTGGCTTTGAGGTTATGCGATGTTATAATCACTTTCATATTTTCACCGTTATATTTTAGGTATTAACTTTCTCTGCTCGCCAGAATCGCGACTTCTACTCCGAAGCCCAAGGCTGGGAAGCCGCGCGATCTTCCTTGAGCGAGCATTCTTAATATATATCGAGGTCGGCGAAAATTCAAGAGAAATCGGGAAAAGAAGAGGCTTTTTTTAGAGAAAAAAAGGAAAGTCGGGGAACGCGGAAATGAGGAACCGTACAAGGCTAAAAACCGGAGGACGTTGGGATGGTCCGCCGGTTTTTGGCTCTTCAGTTAAACGTGGAGAAATCAGGCACGGCCCAGGCGTGAATGCACGATCGGGCAGCCGGGCTTGACCCATTTGCCGCCACAGGCAGCGGATTCGTAAAGAGCGGTCAGAATCTCGATATCTTTGCGTCCTTCTTCGGCTTCCATGAGGGCGGGTCTTTTCTTATCAATGGCGTCAATGACGTCGGCCAGGAAGGGGGTATGGCCCTTGCCGTAGACGTTGGGAACATCCTGAGAGAAAGCGGCCTGTATTTGATCATCCTCGGGGCGAGAGTCTTCGAATTTCCAATAAAGGATTTTATTTACGGCATGGCCGCCGATGATGACGGAGCCTTTTTCGCCCAGGAGGCTTAGAGAGCCTTCGAGGTCTTCGGGCCTTGTGGCGACGGTGGCCTCGAAAGCGCCCAAGGCGCCGGAGGTGAATTCGAAAGTGGCCAGAGCGGTGTCTTCGACCTCGATATTGAGGAGACGTGTGGCGGTTTTGCAGGTCATCTGGAGGATGGGTCCCATGAACCACTGGAGCAAATCCAGGTGATGGCTGGCCTGTTGGGACATGACGCCGCCATCTAAGGCCCAGGTGCCGTGCCAGTTATCCTGTTCGTAATATTTCTGGTAGCGGCGCCAGCGGACGCGGACGGTGCCCATGACCATTTTGCCGAATCTACCCTCATCCAGGGCTTTGCGAGCAGCGACCACGGCGGGGTTAAAGCGGTTTTGCTTGATGACGAAGAGCCTGCAGTTGTTCTTTTTGCAGGCGGCGATCATCTCGTCGCAATCGCTCACGGAGAGCGCCATCGGCTTTTCAGTGACGATATGTTTGCCGTAGCGGGCCAGATCGATGACGGCAGCGGCATGGTAGCCGGTGGGGATGGCGACGTTGACGATCTGGATTTCCGGGTGCGCCTGCATCATCTGGTGATAATCGGTGTAGCCGGGGATGTTGTATTTTTCGGACTTGGCCTTTACCTTCTCGGGGTCGATATCACAGATAGCGACGAGCTCAGCGGGGATATTGCCCGAGGTGAGGGCGCTGAGGTGGTTTTCAGAGACGCGGCCGCAGCCGACCAATCCGAACTTATACTTTGTGTTCTGCATTCTTCTTTTTGTTTTTTAAATATCGTGTTAACAGGTGGAAGCCGAACCAGAGCAGAGCGAAGGCTGCGACAGCCACCGCAAGGGTCAATATGAGGCTTTCAGCTGAGTTTTCCAATAACCCTGCGCCGATCAGAGTGCAAGGCAACGCCTCGGGTATCTGCCCGACCAGAGTTCCCAAAAGATAATCTCTTTTGCGGACGGTCGAAAGGCCAAAAGCAAAATTGAGAGCAATTCCGGGCAAGGGGACCTGACGAGCCAGGATGACAGCGCTCAAGCCCTCATCGCGCACATACTTACCTGCGTTGGGATATTTCTTCAAGTATTTTTCCACGAAAGGCCTGCCGCCCCAACGCACGAAAATAAATTGAAGGTAATAAGCCAGGAGGGTTGCCAAAACCGCGTAGGTGAGACCCTGCCACCAGCCGAAGGCCATACCACCGATGCCGCAAAAAAGCAAGCGCGGCATTCCCAGGAGGACCAGAACGGTGGTGCCGAAAAAGAAGAGAAGGTGGCCTTGCCAACCGAATTGAGTGAGCTTTTGAGCCACATCCTGAGCCGAGGCCAGATATTCCCTCACAGGAGATTCGAAAAGAATGAGCGTGAGCAGGAGGATGAAAATTAAGAGAGCCGCCGCCCTTTTCACGGGAAATCGCTTCCTCTTTGGCGAAAGATGGTCGGCTTCGGCGGTCACTCTTACTTAGTGCTAAAGTATCTCGCGGCTGCGGCTGCCCTTGACGGCGCGGCTGCGATACCAACGCATGCCGAGGCAATCCTTGATGCCTCTCCAGAGGCGATTGCCGACACCGTACTTGGAGACACCGCGGGTGCGCGGGCGGTGGTTAATAAAAATTTCTTCGACCCGATAGCCCTGATAGCGGAGCATGGTGGGGAGGAAGCGGTGCATACCGTTAAAGACCGGGACTTCCTTGAGGGCTTCGCACCTGATGGCGCGATAGGTGCAGCCGGCATCGGAGATACTGTCGCCAGTAATCCAATTGCGGTAGGCATTGGCGATCTTGGTGGACATGCGCCGTACGAAATCATCCTGGCGTTTGGCGCGGATGCCGCAGACGGCATCGACACCGGGCTTGAGAGCTTCCAGAAAAGCGGGAATATCGGCGGGGTCCATCTGCATGTCGGCATCCATGGTGATGACGATCCGGCCGCGGGCGAATTGGAAACCGGTGGCTTCACCGGCACTTTCGCCGGAATTGACGCTGTGGTCAATAATTCTGAGCCAGGCACGGCTGCCGCGGAGCGTCTTGAGAGTCGTCAGGCTGGAGTCGGTACTGGAATCGTTGACGCAGATGACTTCAAAGGTTTTGCCCGTTTTGGCCAGGGCGGTTTCGAGCTCCTCCATCAGAGGGCCCAGGTTATCCTCTTCGTTGTAGACGGGGATGACGACTGAAATATCCAGTAACTCATTCATGACGAGAAAATTAACGGGCGAGAAATTCTTTTACGGCATTGACGACCCGATGGACTTCCTCCTGAGTGAGAGCCGGATGCATCGGCAAAGAGAGCATGTGCCCGCAGGCATACTCGGCTTGAGGGAATGAGCCGGGGCCCTGATTGAGGTAGCGGTAAGCAAGCTGGAGGTTGAGGGGCATGGGGTAGTGAATGCCGGTCTCAATCTGGCGGCTGCTGAGGAACTCCTGGAGTCCATCTCTATCCGGAACGAGGATGACATAGACGTGGTAGATCGGTTCGGTCTCCGGCAGGACTTTGGGGACGGTTACCTGAGGGACGTCGGCAAAAGCTTCATCATACCAGAGGGCTGCGCGGCGGCGGTTCTGATTCCACTCATCCAGATGAGGCAGGCAGACATTGAGGAGGGCGGCCTGGAGGGTATCCAGACGGGAATTGATTCCCTCAAACTCGTGTTCATATTTCTGAGAACGGCCGTGGTTGGAGAACATTTTCATCCACTTCATTTTGGCCGGGTCTTTGGCGGTGAAAGCGCCGCCATCGCCGAAGCCGCCTAAATTTTTGGAAGGGAAAAAGCTGAAAGTGGACGCATCGGATTGGGTACCGACGTATTTGCCCTTGTAGCGGGCGCCTTGAGCCTGAGCGCAGTCCTCAATGACGGGGATTCCGTATTTGCGTCCCAGCTCCAGGAATTCATCCAGGGCGGCCGGTTGTCCATAGAGGTGGACGGGCACCAGGGCTTGAGTTTTGGGGGTGATTTTCTTTTCGGCTTCCCGAGCGCTCAGGAAGAAATATCCGGGCTCCAGGTCGCAGAAAACCGGTGTGGCGCCGCAAAGAGTGACCGCTTCGGCCGTGGCGATGGCAGTATGGACGGTGGTGATGACCTCTCCGCCGGGTTTGACCCCGAGGCCTTTCATGGCAGCCCAGAGGGCAGAGGTGCCGCAGGCAGTGCCGCAAATTGATTCGACACCCATCCATTGAGCCATGTTGGACTCGAAAATTTTGACCTCGGGTCCTTTGATGTAGGCTCCACCATCAATAACACGTATGGCCGCTTCATGGAGCTGTTTTCGCAAAGGAAGATGAAAGCGGCTAATATCAACAAATTTAATTGGTTCCATACCGGTGATGTTCACGGCAGAGACAGGTCACAATGAGAGGAACTCCTCCCCGAAACACAGGGAGGTAGTTTGAAGGTTTTTCGGTAAAATTCAAGTATTTAGAGGGGAATGCGAGAAAAGAATCGAGGGAGGATTTTTTCTGTTAATTTGATATAAGCATTTTATTTCAAAGGAGTAAGAGTTGAAAAGGGGTAAAAGGGGGGTAGTTTTTTTTATTTTCAAAGGTAAATTTTCGCAGTAATCTCTTGAGACGGAGTACTCAAGAGGCCTTGAAAGAGGGCAAGAGATAAGGGATAACAAGAAAAAAACAGAAATGACAGGCACAACCTCAGAGCAGGCAAAGACGTTTGAAGGGAGGAGAACCTTTGATTTTCTTAGTTTTCAAGAGAAGATGCGCTCCAAAAAGCGGCGTTTATTCTACTTCTTCGCTCTGAATATGTTGGGAACGGTGCTGGCCTTTTACGTTGTGATCGCTTTCTTTTTCCTGGACGGGATACGGTATATAGAGAAGCATGGAGAGTATAGAAATTTATCTCTTGAAGCGGACCTCTGGCATCCCAAGGGATTTCTGATTGTTTTTTTCGTCATCATCTTTGTCATTCTCTCTGTTTCCTGGTCCAGAATTCTTCAATTAAAGGATGGCGGCTCAATTGTCGCCATCGACCTGGGCGCGAGGCCGCTTATGCCTTTTACGCAGGACTTGAACGAGCGCAAGCTCCTGAACGTAGTGGAAGAGATGGCACTGGCCTCGGGCGTGGAGGTGCCTGAGATTTATATTCTGGATGGCAATCACAGCATCAATGCTTTCGCGGCGGGCTTTACGCGGGAGGATTCGGTGATCGGGGTGACCCAGGGAGCCCTGGCATATCTGAGTCGAGACGAGCTGCAGGGGGTTATCGCGCATGAGTTCAGCCACATTCTGAACGAGGATGTGAAGATTCGGACCTATCTGGCCGGTTTGAGCTTCGGATTCATGTTTCTCATAAAGATATTCGGAATCCCGCTGAGGATATTACGAAACATGATATGCCCCAGGGAATCGGATTATCCCACCCCCTGCATCCGGATCAATATCGTGAGCTTTTTTTATATTGTGATACTCCTATTCAGCCTGGGCCTGGTCTTACTGGGGTTTATCAGCTACATATTCGGGTTGCTCCTGCAGCTATCGGTTTCGCGGCAGATGGAGCGGCTGGCCGACGGTACAGCGGCAGAATATACGCGATACCCGGAAGGTCTGGCCTCGGCATTGAAGAAGATCGGCGCTTATGCGGCACAAAGGCCTTACAATTTTACAATGGGGATTGTGGACCGGGAGTATGCCCCGCTTTTTTTCGCTGATACCGGGATGCTTTTCATTGAGAGGCTTTTCTCAAGCCATCCGCCTCTCCTGGAGCGGATAAGAACACTGGATCCGAGTTTTGACGGGAATTTTCTCGCCATCAAGGTCAAGCGAGCCGAGGAGTCACCGGAAACGATCAGGAAGTCGACCGATCGGGATGTTCGCCGGATTACGATCGAGCAGAGTCCACTGTGGGATCAGCAAACCTGGACCCAAAGCGGATTTGAATCGCCGGAGGTGCAAAATCTTCTGGGTGATATGCCTATTGTGGCGCTTTCGAAGCTGCGTGAGCCGCTGATGACGGCGGCCTTGATTCTGGCTTTGGAGCTGGATGCGCATGAGGCCGCGCGCGAGAAGCAAAGGGAGATCATCCGAAGCGCATTCCCCGAGGAGGTGCTGGAGCAGAGCGAATTGCTCTCTTATGAATTCATGGATTTGAATTTCAGCCAAAAGTACGCGATCGGGTCGCTGTCGCTGCCCTCATTGAGGCAGATGTCGCGGGAGCAGTTTCTGGAATTTGATAAGGTTCTCGAGCAACTGATTGAAGCCGATGACGCGGTGGATTTATTCGAGTATTGTTTATCGAGGAGAATCCGTCTGGTTCTGAGTCGATATTTCGGGGCGGAGGTGAAGCAACTGAAAAACCACAAGCCGGAGGATTACCCGGAAGAGTGTGGTGTAGTTCTATCGATTCTGGCGCGGATGAATGCGGGGAGTGAGGAGGAGGAAATGCGGGAGGCGTTCGAGCTTGGGGTAGGGTTACTCCGTTTCCCGGAGGGGAAGATATCGCTCTTGAGCGAAGAGGAGTGCAAGAAGGCGAGGCTGGAGAAGGTGTTCGGGAAGCTTCGGCTCTTGGAGCGGAGACATAAGGGGAATTTCCTATTGGCCTGCCGTGGGGTAGCTGACTTCACCGGCAACAGGGTGGAACCCGGTGAGGAGGATTATCTGAGGTTATTGGGGTATGCGCTGGAGGCGGACCGCGAGATGATGGCCGAACATGCCTGGTGTGGGTGAGCGTATTGGCTCAAAAATAGAGCGTCCGTCATTGAAATGATGCGAACATGAATCTGATTGGATAGTATAAATTTTCCCTTTACAAAGGAGAGAATGATTCTATCCTGAACTGCAGTAATGCGTTGTCTAAATTAGAGAAACACAATAGAAAGATTATGAAGGCGGATAAAATATCCTACTCCTGCGGCGCGTTGCGCTTCATCCTGTTATTCATCCTTCCGGCATCGCTTCTTGTTTTGCCGAATTCAGGGTGTGAGAGGTACGAGATTGATAGTGGTATATTTAAGAAGGGGCAATTGAAGTACACGGTCTGTGCGGAAGATAAAGCTTCCAGTACAGGGACAGTTTCTGTTGAAGCCATGTCGAAGAATATATCAGGCAATGTTGAAATCCCGGCCTCTGTCACTTTTGGTGGGATCAACTATTCGGTCACTGAAATTG
>CAZSTC010000070.1:0-10908 GCA_964609795.1 uncultured Verrucomicrobiota bacterium | reverse complement strand
CCGGACCGATTCTTTAGAGAATTTGGTTGGAGTCAGATAAGCAAGGTTTTATACTTACAAGCGCTGTTATGGGTGATGCGAGCAAAGAGTGGATGATTGAGGTAAAAGGGTTGACGAAGCGCTACGGAGAATTTGAGGCGATCAGCAATTTAAATTTCACCGTGAAGCGAGGGGAGATTTTGGGGCTTCTGGGACCTAATGGAGCAGGCAAGAGTACCACTCTGCGTATATTATCCACCTTTTTAGCGGCGACTTCCGGGACGGCCAAAGTAGCCGGATTTGATGTATTCGATGAATCGCACGAAGTTCGCAAGCGGATAGGCTACATGCCTGAAAACAATCCCCTTTACCTCGATATGCGGGTTTATGAATATCTCAAATATCGGGGCCGGCTTAAAGGATTGGATGCCCGCCAAAGCAGAGACCGCGCCGAAACAGTGATGAAGGAATGCGATCTGGAGGATGTCCGAAAAAAGATGATCAGGCAGCTTTCGCTCGGGTATCGACAGAGGGTGGGCTTGGGAGATGCTCTTTTAAGCGAGCCGGAGTTGATTATTCTGGACGAGCCAACTTTGGGATTGGACCCGAACCAGGTGCGTGCTGCCCGGCAGCTGATTAAAAATCTGGGCGGCAAACACACGGTCCTGATTTCAAGCCATATTCTGCATGAAATAGAGATGACCTGCAATCGGGTGTTGATTCTGAATCAGGGAAAGATATTGGCCTCTGACGACACTACCCACTTGCAGTCTATCATGGGGCAGTCATCCCGGGTAGTGGCGCAGATAAAAGCGCCCTTGGAGGATTTGAAATTCTCCTTGAAAAATTTTGAAAGATTGTTGGCGGTTGATATTTCTGCGGCAGAAGGGGATTACTATCTTTGCTCTCTTTCTTTTGAAGCCGAAGCGGCTGATCCTCGGGAAGAACTCTATAAGATGGTAGTAAGAAACAACTGGTTATTGAGAGAATTGACAATCAGCCGTCCTTCGCTGGAGGATGTCTTTGTCCACCTGACAAGGAAAAAGCAAGATGAGGAAGAGGATGACGAGTAGAGAAAAAAGGAGGAATCATCGGTGAAAGTTTTTAAGACATTGCTCAGAAGAGAGCTGGGATTCTGTTTCGGCGCACTCAACGGGTACGTGATTGTAAGCGCCGCGCTCTTTCTGGTAGGGGTTTGCTTTTACGATTTGGTATATCGGTTAAACAATCAGCCGACGGATATGACTTTGACAGAAATGTTTTTCTTTTCCTGGTATTTTTGGCTGATATTGCTCCTTTCAGCGCCGCTCATAACGATGAGAACTTTTGCGCATGAAAAATCTACGGGGACTTATGAAATTTTAATGACGGCCCCGGTCAATGATATACAGGTGCTCATGAGTAAATTTTGTGGGGCTCTGTTTTTCCATGCGATTATCTGGTTGCCTGTATTTATCTCAATGCTGCTTTTGAGGTTTTACATTAATAATCCCCTGGTGGTGAACATTACCAGCATCATTGCGACTTATTTTGCGGTATTAATGGTAGGAGCTCTTTATATCTCCATCGGGTGTTTCGGCTCAGCTCTCACTCGCAGCCAGATTGTGGCCGGGATGGTGAGTTTTACGCTTGGTATGGGGATTTTTATGTTGAGTGTCAATGTACTCTTCGTGGTTCCCGATCCCGGGCCGATCTCTCTGATATTGGCAAAGATATCTCTGGCAGATTACATGAGGGATTGTTCGCGAGGGATATTGGACAGCCGTCCCTTCATCTTTCTGGTGACATCAACTTTTCTTTTTCTTTTTTTAACGTGGCGAGTTTTGGAGTGGCGCCGGTGGAGGTAGATGATGGAATACGATAAAATCAGTTTTTCAGCAACCAAACGCAGACGGATCAAGCTCAACGTGCTGGGCTCCCTGGTCGGCTTGCTGGTAGTGGTCGTTTTATTAAATTTGCTGGGTTCGAGGCATTTTTTCAGATGGCATTTGGATTCCAGGGATACATCGAAGCTTTCGCCAATGACGGTGGAGGCGCTTAAATCCTTAAAACAGGATGTAAAGGTCGTGGTGCTTTTTAAGGAGGATTTGCCTCTTTATTCGTCCATTAATAACTTGCTCAAGGAGTATGAAACCGTAACCAGCAGGCTGAAGGTTCAGAGGGTGGATTATATTGAGAATCCCCAGGCAGCCGAGGCCATTAAGAATAAGTATCGTCTCACTTTGCCTTCTTCAGACAAGGAGACTTTCTTTCGGGATCTGGTTATTTTCGAGGTTGAAGGAAAGCCACCCAGAGTAATTTATGAGAAGGAGTTTTCTGATTTCAACGTATCGGATGTTGTTTCGGGGCGTGACCAGAAGGTTAAAAGAATTACCTTCAAAGGGGAAATGCTTTTTACGGGGGCGCTTGCCTCACTGATGGAAAGCGGTGAGCGTGTGGCATACTTTTCCATGGGCCATAATGAGTTTGACCCGGAAGAGAAAGATGAAATCAGCGGGTATTCAAAATTTGCCGAGATCCTGACTCAAAATTACGTTAAGGTTAAAAAATTCCATATCTGGGCTGAAGAAACAGTTCCGGCTGATTGCAACCTTCTGATTATTCCTGGGCCCAAGAAGCCCTTGGTAGATCAGGAGGTCGTCAAAGTTGGGGAGTATCTGAAGCGCGGCGGGAGTTTGCTTGTTCTCTTCCCTCAATCCGGAGCGACTCGGCTGGAGCCTCTATTAAAAGAGTGGGGCGTTGAGGTGAAGGACCAGCTGGTTTACGATCCTGATGTCGTCAGACTGAATCAGGGCCTCATGTTGACTAACTTCAATTCACAAAGCCCTATTACCCGGCCTTTGTATGGCTCTCAGATGTATATGCCACTGACCCGCGCAGTCTCCAAGACTGACTATGCCGGCAGGGCGGCTGACGCTCCTCAGGTTATGGAATTGCTTATGAGCGGGCCCAAGGGTGTTCTCATAGCTCCCACGACGGACGGCAAAGAGATGCAAGTTGAGAGTGAGCAAAGCCAGGAATTGAGCATGGCTGTTTCAGTGGAGAAAGGAGCGCTCCAAGGGGTAGATTCTATCAAAGGAACGACCCGCATCGTCGCTGTGGGGGGCTCAGTTTTTCTCAATAATACCTGGATAGATGCTTCTTTCGGGAATCGGGATTTTGCGGTTCTTTCAGTCAACTGGTTGCTGGATCGGGCACAGTTGATGAAGGGAGTCGGCCCAAGAGCTATCGTGGAATACCAGTTGAACCTGAGTGATATTCAAATCAACCTGCTCATGTGGATTATGATGGCGATCGTTCCGGGATTTGTATTAGGAATTGGGCTGATTGTGTGGGCCCGAAGACGCAACTAGCTCTGGGTTATTCATGAAGACGGGATTAACGTGGGTATTGATTGGTTTGGCTATTGTCCTGAGCGTGGCTGTGTTCTGGTTTGACAAGGCGCCTCCTCAGCCGATCGTGCTGCAGAAGGGGCCTCTGTTTCCCCGCTGGGATGAAAAGACGGTGAGCTCGGTAGATTTCTTTTATTCATCCAACAGTTTTGTGAGTGCCTTAAAAGAGGGAGCACATTGGAATTTGCAGGCACCTCTCCGTTATCCGGCAAACGATAAGCTTTTGGAAGAGATCGTTTCCTCTATTCGATCTCTAACCTCAGATCAATACATCCCCGGAGAAGAATTAACTAAGAACAAGAAGGAGCTGGCTGATTATGGCATCAAGCCCTTTCATCGCTCCTTGATTCTTCAACATGGGAACGAACGGGTGGAAATCCGATTAGGCAACCAAACAGTGGGGGAGGATGAACTCTTCTTCCAATTAATTGGAAAAGATGGAGTCTATCTGGCGCCGGCTTCTTTTTCCCAGTTGATTCCCGAAGAGGCAGATGGCTGGAGAGATTCTCGAGTTGTGCGGCTGGACCGTCAAAGAGTGGAAAAAGTCAGCTTCAAGGCCCCGGTTCCTTACGGTTTTGACCTGGAGCGAAGGCAAGGGGATTCAGAGCGTTGGAGCATTGTTCGGCCCACGCCGGCAAGGGCTGAATCGAAGAAAGTCGCTGATTTGTTAGCGCTGTTTTCCGATTGGGATGTCATCAAGTTTGTAACAGATAACCCCAGAGAATTTAATGCTCGTTACGGATTGGAGCGGCCGCAAGCTGAAATAGAGTTTACGCTTGCCAGTGTGCCTCCTGCAGCGATGGGGAATCCGGTGGCCGTCCCATCGGGAGGAGCTTCATCCGATACAAATGCGGCAGTAGAGCTTAGAAACCTGAAGGTTCAGTTTGGGAACGTGGATGTCACCAATACGGCCGCTGCCTATATAGGATTGATTGATAAAAACAGTACCAATGTAATCCTGGCGAAAGGAGAATTCCTGAGAAATTTAATGTTTCCGTGGCAGGAGTTGCGGACGCGGCGGCTCTGGGATATTGAGACCAATGAAGTCAAAGAGGTTGTTTTTACAAGTTCGCCTTCTGATGAAAAAGCCAATGGCGGATTTGTTCTGAAAAAAGGGAAACCCGGAGAGGCGTGGATGACCGAAGGATTTGGGACAAACACACTCAGCGGGACTAATAGTTACGAGGCGGATCCCAAGGTAGTGGAATGGCTTTTGGATCAACTGGCCCATACGGAGGTTCTGGAAGTGGTTAAAGATGCAGTGACCGATTTTTCCTCCTACGGACTGACGAAGCCATTTCAGAGTATTCGAGTGGAAAGAGAAGGGCTTGCCTCTCAACAAGTGGATTTTGGTTTGGGACAAAAGCCAGCTTCAGAAACAGAAGGGGCTCAGGAGAAAATTTACATGAGAGCTTTTGGGGACGGAAATATTGCAAATGAATCTTCTGTGAGTGAAGTGACGATAGCCGATGCTATGAAGTTTCCCACCGACGCATTCCAGATGAGTGTTCGAGATGTCGTGAGTTTTACAACCAATGATTTCGTGCAAGCGACCTTTCAACTTGGGGCGCGCAGCCGAGTAGTCGAGCGCGGGATGGCTGGAGAATATAAGATTTCGGGCTTTGTCGGGGAAATTCCGGAAGAGGTGGTTTTTATTTTTGACGAGCTGGTTTACCGCCTGGGTACGTTGCGGGCGGAAAGCTGGATATACGTGGGGGAGAATATCCCCCAGGAATTTGAAACGGCAGAGGCGGAGCGTTCCTTGACGATTCAATATTTGAATAAAGGCAATGTGCGGGATTGCCAGATTATTTTCGGTAGACTGAGGGTGGACGGAATGCAGACTGCTGCAGTCAAGCGGCTTGGAAAAATGTGGGTTTTCAAGTTTCCTCCGGTAGTCTATGAATATTACGGGAATATGCTCGATATCCTGATGGGCAGGGATGCAGTTGAAAAGAAATAATTGGAGCCTGATAGGTCAAGGAGCCTCCGCTTTTTGGCTGTATCTGAAGCGAAAAAGGAAGCTGATGCGCTGGATGTTCTATCCGCTGTTTGCTGCCTTGTTGTTGTTGTTTTTCTGCTTTCTTTGGCTTACGACGGTTGGCCTGCCGGATTTTGCAACGCGTCAAATTGCCCGCGAGCTTAAGTCTTTGGGTTTTGAGTTTAAGGCTCAAAAATTAAAATTGGCATGGGGGTTAGGTGTTTCCGCCACAGGGCTCTCCTTAACTCAAGCCAAGGAGGGAACGGCGAACTTCTTTTTGTCAGATGCAGTGCTTAACGTGAGTTGCTGGAGGTGGCTGCATAGCGGCAATATTATCGACTCAGTCTATATTCGCCAGGGGCTTTTGGAGTGGCCTCTTGGAGAAGAGGATAAAGAGGTGCTCCGGCTCGATGAAATATCCGGAGTGATGGTATTTGACGAGATAGATCAGGATGTTTGGACTCTCAAGAATTTGAGAGGCAAGCTTCTGAACATGGAGATAAACATCAGTGGAGAGTTGATAAACGCCGATGCCCTGGCTAATTTGCACCTGCCAAAGAGGAAAGAGCGCGACCCGGAGCAGCTCAAGAAAATCAAAAGATCTATTTTATATGCACAAAATTGGCTAGAGACTTTTGAGACGAAAGTTTCACCACAATTGATTTTCAGACTCAAGCTCGATGCCGAGGATTGGATGAAATCCAGTGCTGATGTGATTTTCGATGTTCAGGATTTAGATGGAAGCTATGGTGTTGGCGAGAATTTTCAAGTACAACTCTCGTTGTCGGATATAGAAAGCAGGGAGGGACTGAAGAATTTGAAATTGCGGGCCAGTCTGGAGAAGGCTTCCAGTCAGCGTTTGAATCTTTATCTGGATCAGATTAATTTTGAAGGAGCGCTTTCTTTCGATAGTGACAAGATGACTCCGGTGGCTCTGAATTTGAAGGCGAATGCGAATTGGGCTTCGAATCAACTATTCTCGGCGCATAATTTCCATTTTGATCTGCAGGCCAAGCGGGATTCTGAAACAATCACGAAAACACGAGTGGATCTCAACATCCAGGCCGGAAATTTACAAATTGATAAAATCGGCGGAACCGAGCTCCTCGAGTTTCAAGCAGAAATGGATAACAACTGGGATTTGGAGAAGGGTCCCTTTTCTCTTTTCAACTCAGGCTTGTTTAAAGACTTCAATTTAGAGAAATATCAGGAGCTTTTGAGTCACCCTGATTTTCCTGAGCGGGTGCGTACTTCATTCCGGCTTGCACGCCCCAAGACCCAATGGGGTGAGACCGACTGGATGGATGCAGATGTGACTTTGACCAACCGTCGGCCTGAGGAATATGCGAAGTGGAATACGCCCGAATATGGTCTCTGGCGCTGGGCAATTCCCTTGAGCTGCGATCTGAGCTTGAACTCGGGTCCCCTCCATGTCCCGAAGCCCTTGGTAAGAACTGACCACTTGAATCTTGCTCTGGATTGGTCTGCACCGGAGTTTCAATTAAAAAAGATCTATTCTCAACTTCATCACGGTGAGCTGGATCTATCTGCAAAATTGAATATGGAAACCCGTTTTGCGCTGGGAGAAGGGGAGATGGATTTTGATGCGCATCAAATGGCTCACCTGCTGGATGCAGCCGGACAAAGGTGGATTAAACAATTTGGATGGGAGCCGGATTCTCCTCCGACGGTTAGCGCTTCGGCCAAGGTGAAGCTTGCCGAGTGGACGAATCTCAAGCCAAATTGGAACCGTGAGGTTTTGCCTTCGCTGGAGTTAAAAGGACATGTGCAGGGGACCAATGCGAACTTCCGGGGGATTCCCGTGTTGAGTGCAGAGGGCGATTTTTGTCTTACGAACAAATTGTGGACTCTCCCGGAATTCAAAGTCGTACGCCCGGAAGGAAGTGTTGTTTTTTATTATGAAGGCGACTCTGAAAGCCAGGATTATCTATGGGATTTCAATAGCAAATGCAACCCGCAAGCTTTGGCGCCCATTCTGGGAGAAGGAGCTGCCAAAGCGCTGGATATGTTCCAGTTTACTTCGGCCCCTGAGATACAGGCAAAGCTCTGGGGACGATGGAAGGATTTGAGCAAAAGCGGGCTGGACGGAAAAGTCGTGGCTGAGAATTTTGTTTTTCGTGGACAGCCTCTGGAGTATGTCCAGTCCAGTGTTACCTATACAAACGGGCTTGTGCGGGCAACGGATACGGAATTGCGATTGCCTCCTACATCGGCGCCGCTGCCGGAAGGTGGAAAAGAAACACCCACCGAGCCAGTCGCAGGACAGGGAGGTCGGGTTGGAGAGGTCACCTTTTCGAGTGTCAATAAGGAGGTGACAATTACCAATGCGGTCTGTCATCTGTATCCGCGCATTATTACCCGAATGATCGGGCCAGTGACTGATTCGGCCATGGAGCACTATTTCTTTGAAGAGCCTCCTCTTGTAAGTGTGAATGGAGCTATTCCTGTGGATAATGCGGAGCATTCCCACATGGATTTTCAGATCGAAAAAGGTGCTGACTTAAAGTGGTGGAAGCTGAATCCCCGGAACGTGACGGGTTTGGTTCGTTGGCAAGGGGAGTATTTGTCTTTGACTAATATCCAAGCTGATTTTTATGGAGGAACTCTCAATGGTTGGGCCGCTTTTGATTTTACGTCAAAACCGGGAGCCAATTTCAAGTTTGATGCTCAGTTTGAAGACTGTGCCTTGAAGCCTTTTATTGATAGCTTCAACAACAAGCCGAATAAGCTTGAGGGGTTAATGGATGGCCGTCTGGTGGTGGAACACGCAAATGTCCTGGATTGGGGAAGCTGGAATGGACATGGATACGCCAGTATTACCAATGGGCTTATCTGGGACATTCCTGTCTTTGGGCTTTTTTCTGATTTGCTTAACGAAGTTTCTCCAGGGCTGGGAAACTCTCAGGCCTCCAAGGGTGGAGGATCTTTTACGATGACAGATTCTGTTATCTTAACCGACGACTTGGAGATAGCTTCACCTACATTCCAAATGCATTACAAAGGAACGATAGACTTTAACCGCAACCTGGACGCCGTAGTGGATATGGATATACTGAAAGGCTGGGGCGACGTGGGTAAAGCCATTAACTTTGCGGTAACGCCTTTGCGGCGCGTATTCCGCTGCTCCGTTAAGGGAACATTTGAAAATCCGGAGATGGAGTTAATTTATATTCCCAAGCCTGTCATGATGCTCATGCGCCCTCTTAAGACGATTAAAGGCCTGTTTAAGCTGAACAAAGTTGAAGAGGTCAAGTAGCGGCCTAAGGGGTAATATAAAGATGGGTCTCTTTCTGGGAACGATTGCGGAGGTGGAGGAGTTCACCCAATGGGGATAGCTGGATATTTGAAGTAAGGATAGCCTCCAGTTTCTCTTTTTTTTCTTCACCGGAGACAGCAATTAAAACATGTTCAGCTATAGCCAGCTCTGAAAAATTCAAAGTAATTCGCTCCGGCGGAGATTTGGGTCCCGTCACGAAGCTGTAAGCCAAATAGGAATTGAGTGAGTTCGCAATTCCATCCGGAAAAAGAGAGGCAATGTGGCCATCTTCTCCCATACTGAGAAGGACCAGGCGAAGGCTAGAGGCATCAGCAGCTTTTAGGAAGTTTTCATAGTCTTCGGTGGATTTTACCGCTGCATCATCGGGAGGAAGCTGAGTCGGAATCCGGTGGATATTAGCGGGATGAATTCTCAGAGGTTTCAAGAGAGATTCCTGAGCAAGTCGATAATTGCTCTCGGGGTCATTCATGGGTACACAGCGTTCATCACCCCAGAAAAAATGAACGTTTTTCCAACGCACGGGAATATCCAGGGACTGTTCGCAAATGGAACGGTAGATTCCTTCCGCGGTTCTTCCCCCTGTCAGTGCGATCGAAGCCGGAGTCTCAGAGGGCTGAAGGATACGCAGAGCGTGTTCGGCCATCTTCCGGCAGAGGATTTCAGTACTGGGCAAATTGTGAAGAATCGGTTCCATCCTGACTAAATAATAGAATTCATTTTTTCCACTCCCTTAAGATAGCGAATGTCCTGTTTTTTAGGGAGAGAACCCGGGCTGTTTATTTGGCGTTTATCCTTATCGCCGAATGTGATTTCGATCAAACAAAGCCGGATGGGATACACCCGGCTTTGTCGTGAGGTTTTTAACTTAGAGCGTCGGCAACTTCCAAGGAGCGCGATACTCGTAGCCCAAGTACCAGGCGGCTTCCTTGTCGTCAATGATCTCTTCTTTGACTGGATCCCATTTAATCGTGCGTCCGGTGCGGCAGGCGATAGAGCCCAGGTTGCAAACGGTGGTCGAGTGATGGCCGATTTCTACATCGCAAATCGGTTTCTTATATTTCCCGTCAGCATCGGGACCCGCCAGGATGCAGTTGTACCAATCCTGGTGGTGATTAGTGCTCTTATAAAGATGGAGATCGTCTTCCTTGAGAGGAGAACCCAAAACGCCTTTGACAGAGCATTGAATCTTGCCGCGATTGACCCATAGTGTTCCATCCTGGCCTTCAAAGGTGGTGCCGTCACGCTGGCTTTGTCCGCAAATGATCCGGGCGCCGTTGGCGTACCTGTAATCAATTTCAAACCAGGAGGGGACTTCATAGCGTTTCTGAGGATCATACTCACAGCGGGCGCTGATCTGTACCGGTCCGGATTCATCCATCCCCAGACCCCATTGTGCTATATCCAGGTGATGGGCGCCCCAGTTGGCCATCTGACCGCCAGCGAAATCCCAGAAGAAGCGGAAATTATAGTGAACATGATTCTGGTTATAAGGACGCCAGGGAGCCGGTCCCAGCCACATATCATAGTCCAGCTCGGGAGGCGGATTGGTGTTGGGGCGGAAAGGTTGGTTGTAGTTCACACCCGGCAAACCGACGCGAACCATTTTGACCTCGCCCAAATACTCGTTGCGGACGTACTCACAAGCCTCGCGGAAGCCCGACATTGAGCGCTGCATGCTTCCATTTTGCACAACCACGTTATATTTACGGGCGGCTTTGAGCATGAGCTGAGTTTCGCTGATCGTCAAAGCCATCGGCTTTTCCACGTAAACATGTTTGCCAGCGGCGCATGCATCAATTGTTTGAAGAGCGTGCCAATGGTCGGGGGTGCAGATCAGGACGGCATCCAGATTTTCTTTCTCCAGCATCTTGCGATAATCCTTATAAGTGGCCGGAGTACGCTTGGTTTTATCTTCAATTCTCTTTCTGCCTTCGGCCAGCATTTTATCGTCTACATCGCAGATAGCTACGACGTTTTTGAATACCAGCTCTTGATTCAAGTGTCCACGTCCCTGATTACCGGTGCCAATGACGCCTAAACGAATTCCCTCAGTACCCTCAGCTCCAAAGACAGGACGAGTCATAACATAGGGGAAGGCAGCCACAGCCGCCGTGGCGACCATGCTATTGCTCAAAAATTGCCGGCGAGAAATACCCGGCCGGTCTTCATTTTTCATATTCTCGGTTTTCATAAAAGCGATTCAATTCTACTGCTCGCGAGTAGACGGGGCAAGACTATTTGCTACCATTCTGAAATGA
>CAZSTC010000069.1:0-10974 GCA_964609795.1 uncultured Verrucomicrobiota bacterium | reverse complement strand
ACTCCCTGGCTTCTCAAATCCGTCCGTTGGAACATGACCGATCCCCCCAAAACCATAAACCGTGAAAAAGGCACACCCACACCTATCCCCAATACCCCCGGAGGTATCATCTGAGAAAATGTGGGCAGAATACGATTCTTTCGGCAAGATTTTATTCTCCTGTGCATATCTCATATCTGCCACTTTCCGCATGGATGGGTGGATGGCCATCCTTGTTTGAAGCAATGTGTTATTAATCACGCAAAGGCAGATGTTTTCCCGCTTTCTCGTTTCTTTCAGAAGGCTTTGCAGAGATGTTGCGTTGGCTTGTAATTTAGTGTACCGTTTGCGGAGGCTGGACGGGGCTTCCGACCAGCTTTTGGAATAGTGAAAACGGAAAGCAATATGATAAAGGACAGGAACGAGATCAGTAATTTTTTGGTGCCCATGGTTGTGGAACAAACCGGACGCGGCGAACGCGGCTACGATATTTACTCCCGACTTTTGGTGGACCGCATTGTGTTTTTGGGAACTCCGGTGGATGACCAGATCGCAAACCTGATCATTGCACAGTTACTGTTCTTGCAAATGACCGATCCTAAGAAAGATATCCATCTTTATATCAATTCTCCGGGCGGAAGCGTCTCGGCCGGTCTGGCAATTTACGACACCATGCAGTTTCTCTCCTGCGACGTCAATACCTACTGCATCGGCATGGCAGCCAGCATGGGAGCCGTTCTCCTGAGCGGCGGCACCAAGGGTAAACGCTTTGCCTTGCCCAATTCCACTGTCATGATTCATCAGGTTCTGGGCGGCGCTGAGGGTCAGGCCTCCGATGTCGTTATCCGCACCAACTACATGGTCCGGCTTAAAAAGAGAATTCACAAGATACTCTCCGAGCACACCGGTAAGCCCGTGGCGCAGATCAAAAAGGATTGCGACCGCGACAACTTCATGATGGCCGAAGAGGCCTGCAAATACGGTCTGGTGGATGAAGTCGTGAAAGCCCGGAAAGATATCCCCCTTATTCAAGGTCAGAGCATCGACTCCCCGGAGAGTAGCCCTAAGAAGAAGTAGCACATGGCAAAACATCAGTTACGTTGTGAATTCTGCGGTCGGGAGGCGTCCTCTACCCTGAAGGTTCTCCAAGGAGGCAATTCGAGCATCTGCAAAGAATGCGCGATAGTGATCTCCAATATTTTCAGCGGTAATTCTTCCACGATCGGTCCTGTAACCGGCGATTCCTCGCCCGAGCTCAAGAAGGTTCCTACCCCGAGTGAGATAAAAGCCACTCTGGATGGTTACTGCATCGGCCAGGAGGATGCCAAACGCACCCTCTCAGTCGCCGTCCATAATCATTACAAACGGATACTCTGCGAGCGCAAAGGCTCGAAATATGCGGATAAACTCTCTGAGCCTCTTTCCAATGTGGAGCTGGAGAAGACCAACGTCCTCCTGATCGGTCCCACCGGTTCGGGCAAAACGCTTCTAGCCAAGACGCTGGCCCGTGTCCTGAACGTTCCTTTCGCTATTTCCGATGCCACCACCGTGACCGAGGCAGGTTACGTGGGTGAAGATGTGGAGAATATCATCCTGCGGCTGATCCAGAACGCCGATTACAATATCGAGCGGGCGCAGATCGGTATCGTCTACATTGATGAGATTGATAAAGTTGCCCGCAAGACCGAGAACGTCTCCATTACCCGCGACGTTTCGGGCGAAGGCGTCCAGCAGGCTCTGCTCAAAATACTGGAGGGGACCGTCTGCAACGTGCCTCCCCAGGGTGGACGCAAACATCCGCATCAGGAGCTCCTGCAGGTCGATACCCGCAATATCCTTTTTATCTGCGGCGGCGCTTTCGTGGGGCTGGATAAGATTATTCAGCGCCGCGTGGGGACTCGTTCCATGGGCTTTACCAATAAAAGCGGTGAGGAATCGGTCGAAGAGATTCATTCTCATTCTCCCTATAAACTGGTGGAGCCCGAAGACCTGGTTGCCTTCGGTTTCATCCCGGAGTTCGTTGGCCGTTTACCGATGGTGACCCTCCTGGATGAGCTCACCGAGGACCAGATGGTCGAGGTTATGACCACTACGCGCAACGCGCTGACTCTGCAATACGAGAAGCTTTTTGCCATGGATGGACTCTCTCTGAGGTTTACCCCCGAATCCCTTAAGACGCTGGCAGGCCAGGCCATTGAGAAAGGCACCGGCGTACGGGCTCTGCGGGGTCTGATGGAGCGGATCATGCTCAATACAATGTATGAGCTCTCCAGTCTCCCCGAGGGTGCCACTGTCATGATCACCTCCGACGTGGTGCGTGGCAAAGAAAAACCGATCGTGATCAAAAAGAAAAAGGGGAAAACAGGAACTGAAGAATGAGCTCGCCAAAAGGATCGTCCCGGTTTGTCGCTGAGCATGTCCGGAGCATTCCCTATTCGGGGATTCGTGATTTTTTCGATATCGTTCAGGGCGTTCCTGACGTGATTTCTCTGGGGATTGGCGAACCGGATTTCGTCACTCCCTGGCGCATCCGCGAGGCCGCTATTTACAGTCTGGAGAGCGGCCACACCTCCTACACTGCCAACTTGGGTTTGCTGCGTCTGCGCGAAGAGATCAGCACCTATGTCGCGGCCAATTATCACGTCAATTACAATCCCAAAAATGAAGTGCTGGTCACCGTCGGGGTGAGCCAGGCTTTGGACCTGGCCCTGAGGGCGACGATCAATCCCGGCGATGAATTCCTTTATCACGAGCCCTGCTACGTCAGCTATGCACCGAGTATCAACCTGGTGCATGGGCATCCGCGCCAGATTCATTGTTCGGTCGGGAGCAAGTTTGCCGTGACGCCGCAGGCTCTGGAAGAAGCGCTGACGGATAATATCCGGGCGATTATTCTGAACTTCCCGACGAACCCCACCGGCGGCACGATGAGCCGCGAAGAGCTTGAGGCCGTTGCCAAAATCATTCAGGAACGCGATATTCTGGTGATTACTGATGAGGTCTATTCAGAGCTGACTTTTGAGGGCGAGCATACGAGCATCGCCTCTCTGCCGGGGATGAAGGAGCGGACACTTTTTTTGCACGGATTTTCCAAGGCTTTCGCCATGACCGGCTTCCGTATCGGTTATGCCTGCGGTCCGGCGGAGCTGATCGAGGCGATGATGAAAATCCATCAGTATTCCATGCTCTGTGCCGGCACGGCTTCCCAGGAGGCGGCCATCGAGGCCTTGCGTCACGGCCGACCCGCAACCCTGGAGATGCGCGATCAATATAAGCTCCGGCGTAATTACATCGTGGGTGCTTTGAATTCGATGGGCCTGAGCTGCCACATGCCGCGCGGCTCCTTCTATGCTTTCCCTTCAATCGCTTCCACCGGGCTTTCCTCCAAGGAATTCGCCGGCCGGCTGGTGAATGAAAAGAAAGTGGCCTGCATTCCGGGCAATGCGTTCGGTCCCAGCGGTGAGGGATTCCTGCGCTGCTGTTTCGCCACGAGTCTGGATAAAATCGAAATCGCCATGGAGAGGATGGCGGCGTTCGTCTCCGAGGTTCGGGACGGAAGGAATAAGTAAACAAAACGGGCACCGAGCGAAAAATCAGAAATTTTCCACTTCATTTGTCGGCACTTCTCACCCATATTCAACATTATTGCCTGCAAGATGGCCCGGGCATCCGCACGACGGTGTTTTTCAAAGGCTGCCCTCTGCAATGCCGGTGGTGCCACAACCCGGAAGCGATTTCTCCGAAGCCCGAGGTTCTCCTGAGCGAGGGCAAATGTATCCGGTGCGGTGAGTGCTTCAAGCCCTGCTCCCATCAATCCGCCCAGAATCTCTCCCGCGCACGCTGCCCCGAGTGCCATTACGGCTGCCCGACTCTGGCGAGGCAGATCTCCGGTACCCGTTACACGGTGGAGGCTCTCCTGAAAGAGCTTCTTCGGGACCGACTTTTTTATGAAGAAAGCCGCGGCGGGGTGACTCTCTCCGGAGGCGAGCCGCTGTTGCAGGCCGACTTCCTGAGGAAACTCCTGCCCGAGCTTAAACGCGAAGAAATATCGGTAGCGCTCGATACCTGCGGCTTTGCGCCAGAAGAAGATTTTCTGGAAATCGCTCTCCAATGCTCTCTGATTCTTTTTGACCTGAAGATGATCTCGCCCGAGCTCCATCTTCAATATACGGGCTGCTCCAATGAGCTCATCCTGCAAAACCTCGAGAGCCTCAGCCGGAGAGCGGATGCGCCGCGGCTCTGGCTGCGGGTTCCCGTTATCCCCGGGGTGAATGATTCGGAGCCCGAGCTTGAAGCCCTGCTCAGTAAGGTAGAATCTCTCAGCGCCGTTGAGCAAATTAATCTGTTACCCTATCACAAGATCGGTCTGGAGAAATATGCGCGTCTGGGCCGCCACTCTCTTCTGGAGGGATTGGAAGCTCCCTCTGCGGTTTTGATGGAGAGTCTCCTCGCGCGGTTCAAAGAGGTTCATCCCCGTGTAAAAATCGGAGGCTAGGAAGAATGGAAGGAGAATACAAATGGAAAAAGAAAAACTGAAAATAGCCCTGATCTCTCTGGGCTGCGCCAAAAATCTGGTCGATTCAGAGGTAATCCTCGGGAGCCTTTTGCAGCATGATATGGCGCTGACGACCGATACCGCCGATGCCGACGTCCTCCTGATCAATACCTGTTCTTTTATCGAATCGGCCCAGGAGGAGAGCATCAGCGTGATTCTGGAGGCGGGGCAGCGCACGGCCACCGGACCGAACCGCGAGTATCCGGAGCAGGCGATTGTGGTGACCGGCTGCCTGCCGCAACGCTTTGAGAGCGATTTACCGGCCTTGATGCCGGAGGTCGATGCCTTTATGGGCGTAGATCAATTGGAGGATGCACCCAAGATTATCCGCCAGGCAATTGCACGGAGGGAAGAGGTCTTGAAGATTTGTGCCGGGCATCCCAATCCGCGCAAGCGTCCGCCGTTGCCGCCGCCTTCCATCAAAGTGACCCGCCGCCCGGTCTATATTCACTCAGCCAAGACGCCGCGGCTGGGGCTCACTCCCAAACATTTTTCCTACTTAAAAATCGCCGAGGGCTGCAATCACGCCTGCACCTTCTGCGCTATCCCCCAGATTCGCGGCCGTTACCGCAGCCGCCAGCACGATGACGTTTTGGAAGAGGCGCGCATGGCCCTCAAAAATGGAGTCCGGGAGCTGAATTTGATTTCTCAGGATACGACCTGGTATGGGCGCGACCTGATTCGTCAGGCCCGGAAGTCGCCTTCCTCTCTAAAACTTCCGGCTGAAATCACGGCTGAGGAACAGGACCGAGCCGGCCTGATCGCCTATCTCTTGCGAAAAGTAAGCGCACTGCGCGGAGACTTCTGGGTCCGCCTGCTCTATACGCACCCGGCCCATTGGAGCCCCGAGCTCATAGAGACCATGGCACGTGCCAAAAAAGCGGTCAAATATGTCGATATTCCCCTCCAGCATATCCACCCGGTCATGCTCGAGAGGATGGGTCGCCGGACTCCGGAAAAGGCAATCCGCAAACTTCTGGAGGAGATTCGCCGGGGGATTCCCGGGGTCACGCTCCGAACCACCTTTATTGTCGGCTTCCCGGGCGAAACCGATGAATACTTCCAGAGCCTGCTCGATTTCGTTGCCGAGCAGCGCTTCCAAAAAGTCGGCGCATTTATCTATTCAGCACAGGAGGGTACCCGGGCCGGCGTCATGACTGGCACCGTCCCCGAAGCGCTCAAGCGTAAACGGCTGGAGCGCCTGATGCGGTTGCAGCGCGATATCTCTCTTAAAGCCCATCAGGAAGAGGTCGGCACTCTCCAAAGGGTCCTGGTCGAGCGCCGTCTCACCGAGACGGAGGCCGCCGGTATTGAGGTCGCGGCCGGAGAGTCGGGGCAGACTCGCGGCAGCACGGGTCGGCTTCTCTTGCTGGACAGCTCCTACTGGGTGGCACGTGGGGCAGGCGATGCACCCGATGTGGATGGCAGAATCTACGTGAAGCATAGCGATGCCCTCCAGCCCGGAGAATTTGCCCGGGTACGAATCACCGATTGCCGGGAGTATGATCTTCTGGGCGAATGGGTTGAATCGTAAAAAAAGGAGAGAAGTTCCGGAAAGATAGTTTCAGAAGTTCAAAGCCAAAAAAATCACCCGCACTTGCGCACGGGTGACCTTGTTTGAACTGATATAACTATTATGATGACTTGTATTAACTATGCAAAGCTACTACAACTGCAGCTATTCACGAATAAAACTAACTACTTGTCTTTCTTCTGATCCTTGCTGCCCAGTTTTATCACATAAAGAGCAAGGTTTTCGATTTCTTCCTTTTTAAGCTTTTCTTTGAGGGGTTTCATAATATTTTTATCCCCCTTAGTGAGCCCTTCAGAAATAATCTTCATCAACTCCTTCTGATCATCTCCATATTTTTTCTGGATTTTCTCAGAGGTCAGGTCAGCAGCATTGACCTTTCGGGCTACGGTCGTGCGGGCTTTAGCGTCCTCACCATGACAAAAGGAGCAATATTTATCCCAGACGATCTTGGCTTTTTTCTCATCCAGATCGGCCGCCCGTACATCCCTCACCCCGAGGGTGAGAGCCAGGGCACAAATTGCGGTTATAAATGTAAACTTCATCTTTCGTACTTCTATTACCTGCACATTTTAGTCCAAAAGGCCGCCTAGAGAGACAATGACAAACAGGATAACGAACACAAAACCCTCTCCGTCATCAGCGGACCTGGCCGTTCGGCAAAGAACCCAGCCGCCCAGCTACAACCTTAGACGCACGGAAGAAAGTTTTATTCAAAGAAAAATGAAAATTATTTAAAAGGATGAATTGGCTTGTTCTTCCTTCTTCTCTTCTTCGGTCAGCGGCTCCTCCGGGACGATGCTCCCGGCCTGTTTGGCCAGTGATTTCAGCAGGTTAAAATCTTTCCGGTTTTCTGCCGGGTCAAACTTGTAATCCAGCTCTTCCTGAGCGAAATAGAGCCGCCGCTTCTCGAGGTCTGGCCGCAATTGTTTATCCCGAGTGGCGACGTAGATGGCTGCCAGCGATTGTTTATCGGTGATCTCCACACCCTCTGAAGTGACCTGATAGGCAACATCATAGGTGCCGTCGGCATCAATGCGGAAAACTTCCAGCGGCGATTTCAGGAAGAGGGGCAGCGAGAACTCAAACTTGGATTCCCGCGGACGGCGGAATTCGAAAGTACGTCCGCTCCGGTTCAATTCATAATCCAGGTCCAGAGCGCAGAGCAGAGCCCCCCGCGGGCAGATGATGGAAGAGAGTTCCCAATCAGGCCGGGGTTTTTCTTCCAGGGTGACTTGGGTGCGGTTCTGCCAGGAATCCCCGTAGAGGAAAAAAATCTCGAGGGTCAAAGCCTCCCGGTTCAGTTTCCGAATGGGAGTGATCAGGTCCCGATATTGAACCAGCGAACCGATATTGAGATTGAACCAGTTGAGGGAAGAGACCCGTGCGCTGAGAGTCTGCCAGGCCAGGTGACGCAGCTCTTCAGGGGTCGGCGCCAGGCGTTTACGCTCACCGGCACTGCTCCAGCCGTCAAAGGGCCCCTGTACCCAGGCGGCGATGGAGAGCGGGCGGCTATTATCTCGCAGGTTGCGGGTGAGGATGCCCATGGTTTCCAGAGGGGCGGCCCAGGAGATCGGTTTATCCCAGCGGGTGTAATGCTCCCAGCTTTCAAAGAGATTGGGAATCGCCAGCCGTGAGGTGTTGAAATGGGGATAATCAGAAATTCCCGAATAATGCCGCCAGTTCCAGGGATCGGTCAAAATGAGCGCCGTGGGAATCCGGAATCCCCCGTAAACGCGCAGTAAATCCAGGGCATCCTGCGGGGAGCAATAATGGATCTCATCCTGCACATTGCCCAAAGATTCAGCGGCATGGAACTTGGGCAGGTTCGAATCGGTATCATATTGCGGCAGCGGCTGAGCCGTCCCCATAAATTTAAGCGGGTAGAGAGAGTAGAGCCCGCCAGCATTTGTCCCGTCGGTGTAGCCGGGGACGTTCTGGATATTGGCCGTATTGATATGGAGGAATTTAAGCGTCTTGAGCCAGGTCTCGGAGGTCAGGATATTGGAACCATTCTCCATCGAAGCCGAAATCCAACCCGCGCCGATATCGAAAGATTCGCGCCGGACCCGTAGCTGCTCCCAGAGCTGGAGCGTCTCCGAATTGTTGTCAGAGTTGACTAGAGAGACCTCGATCACGGCCGTGGTGAGCTTGAGATGGCTGGGAGGGGAGACGATCGCCGCCATTTTCTGGCCCGGCTGCAGGATCCCGCTGGCCGGGTAGGTGGAAATTTTCTCCAGCTTCGCGATTTCTTTAAGCAGGCGGAATGAGCTCTTCAGGTAAGGCTGGTAAATACGGACGGAAGAGACTTTCCAGTTCTTCTGTGAAAGGTTCTCCAGATAAAGGACCAGGGAATCGGGCCGAAGCGGGTTGCGGTCGCCGGAGAGAAAACAGAGGGAGGATATCCGCGCCTCGGTCTTGGGCAGCGTGACGTCCAGGGAATCCTTGCGCGCATTGATCCAGTCGGTAAACTCCATTTTGAAGGAGCTTTCCGGCGCCACCCAATCGGGCGAGAGAGAGTTGAAGGAGAAAACGCTCAGCGCCCCCGGCGAGAGAGAGGTATCGCCCTCAGGCCAATCGGCCGGCGTATCTTCCCAGGCCCAGACCTTATTGAAAACATAGCGCTTGGGCTCGTTGCCATTGATCTGCAGGACGTTGATGTTGACGGTATCTTCAGGCTTATTGGAATCCGGGTTGGCGGCGTTGCGCACGAAAATCTGAACCCTTCCGCCCGGGGGCTGATCGGCCTGACCCACAAATTCAATTCCCTGGGGATGCACATGCGGGCTCACTGTGACGCCGACCACTTTGAGCGGGAAAGTGGGTTCTGCCGGGGCTGTCGGAGCCAGCTCTTTTTCCTGAGCATGGAGAGCCTGCACCGGAAAGAGCAGCGAATAAAGAAGGGTGGAAAAGAGAAGAGGGCGTCCCCAGCGCAAAACCCGATGGAAGCGGCCCCGGGGTTCTTCCGGGGAGTTCAATCGAGCATCAGGGATTTGAACGTGATGGGCTCCTTTTTCCATGACTCCTCACTTCCTCCTCTTTAGGGAAGCTGAACCTCCAGAGGGACCGGGCTCACGGGGCACTCCTCGAAAAACGGCACCAGGGTCACTTTCTTACCCTTCAGCTCGGCAGGAACCTGCCACCACCAGCCCAGGAAATCATGGGTAAATTGGTGGGAACCAATCGGTTTACCCTCGCAAAGTATTTCGACTCTCGGGCCCTTCAGGGGCTCCATGTTGTGGGTTTTGGGCTGATAAACGGAGAAATCCGAATACGTTTCGCCTTTGTTCCCCACGACGTTGATGTAAATCTGCACCGTGTTGCCCAGCGTTGAATCATTGGGGTGATAGGCATCCAAGGTCAGCTTGATCGGCTCGCCCCAGGCGGCCTGGAAGCTCCCCTCTTTCGGGATGGAAAATGAGACCGATTCCCTCGGGGTAAAGCTGCTCAGCGGAAAGTGGGCAATCTGGCGGTTCGCATCCTGCGAACGCAACGCAAACTGGCTCAAGATATAATCTCCGGCCGGAAGCTGCACTTTGGGGGTGTTCCCGTCCAGGGTGATCAACTGCCATTGGCCGTCCCCGTTGAGCGTGCCCGTCGTGGCGGTCGGAGTCTGGTACCCGGTTTTGAGGGCTACCTGAGTCCGCTTATCGGCTGATTTCGCGCTTTCATAGAAGCCGGTGGGGATCGAGTCTTCTACCGGGGTGACAGTGAACGAGTTCAGGTCCGGGGCGATCTGCCAGGTGTAGAGCTTTTCCTTGAGATGAATATATTTCCCGTAGGCTTCGCATTCGTTCAGAGGGAGCTCGCAGTCGAAACTGCCGTTATTGTTGTAATCGCGCAGCACGTAATCCGAGGGGAAAAATTCAATCGAGCTGACCTTCTTGGCATTGTCGAAATAGAGATCATCATTGAGCACCTCGCGATGGGAGACATTCTGGGAGAAAGCGAAATCGCTATAGGCATCCTTAAAGGCGACCCGTTGCAGGGTGGGGGAGATATCCAGAGTTCCTTCCAGTGCCCAGCCGCTGCGAACGGCGGCGAAACCGACAAAATCAATGAATTTACCCGTGGTCGGGTTCATGTAGCTGCGGGGTGCGCTGAGGAACCCGGCCTCCAGATACATGAGCGGCTTAATCATGGAATCCTTCGGCAGCGTCCCTTCGGGCAGCGGAAGTGTGAAAGGACCAAAGAATTTGCGATACCGTGCGACCTGCTGGTCTCTCAAAACGGGATCATCGGTGAGGTCTCCATTGCCGTTGAGGTCCAGAATGGCGGTGTCAAAACCCTCGCCCAGCGATTTCTCGGTGAGGCGCATGATCATGACCGGCTGGCCCCAGGTCGCCATCGTCGGCGGAGTAGGGAAGTTATCCCCCAGGACGAGCGGCCGCTCTGCCGAAAAAAGCCGTGCATAGAGCTTCTTGGAGACGACGGGCGGCTCTTTTTTCACTTCGGCCGGTTTGGTTTCCGAGAGAATCACCACGGTGCAGTAGCCTTCGGGGCTGTAGAAAGCGGTGCGCGCATCGAGTTTCTTGAAGTGAAGCGGAAAAGTATTCGTAGCCCCTGAGACAGGCAGTGCTGCCCAGAAGAGGGCCAGTAGACCGCATAAACATCCAATCTTTTTCATAGATAGCAGTATTTCCCGTGTTTAAGTCCGATTTCGGCATTCACCCGAGTGAGGATATCCTCTCACGGAAAATCCCCCGTGTCGAGCCGCAATGATCACGTGTGTTTTAACCGCAGATGACGCAGATTTTCACAGATTATTTGAGAGGGATAATCGGATGTGTTTTAGATTCTCACCAATCCATCTGTCCCCCTGCCCGGAGCTTTTGTGTACACAGGGGCCCCCGTGCCCGGAGGGCACACGCCTCTTCCCTCTGCACCCCTCCCGGGGTGCAGCAAATCT
>CAZSTC010000068.1:0-11045 GCA_964609795.1 uncultured Verrucomicrobiota bacterium | reverse complement strand
TAAATGGCACGCCCGTAGGGAGTCGAACCCCAAACCTTCTGATCCGTAGTCAGACGCTCTATCCAATTGAGCTACGGGCGCTCATTTGTTGCGGTCGTGAACGACCACGGACAGATAGTAAAAAGGAACGCTTTTGATGACAAGCGCAAAATTAAAGTAAAACATAAAAGACGTTTTATTGTTGCTTTGGGAGGAGCTCTAACAGCAGAAAAATCAACAGGAGAATTATGCTGCTTTTATCTGTTTCAGAAGAAGTTGTGAATATTCGATATTACTTGCTCTCTGCCCACTCAAAATACTTTCTCCGAAATCATTCGGGAAAAATTCGTCTTCCCCGACGTGCCCACTCTTTTGCCCGGCAATTCGCTTTTGCGCGAAAGGTATCAGATTTTTCTTGAAATCCCGAGCCATCTTTTTTTATGTTGTTCTATGGTTAGTCTTCACCAGCCTAATGAATTAGATTCTCAGTTTTTTCAATGTGCAGAGGATTTCTTTCTTAATCATTCTTCACAAGCGCTCACATATGACGACGTGTCTTTAGCGACGTTGTACTCTGAGATTTTACCCAGAGATACCCAGCTGGACACCCAACTCACAGAGGGTATTGAACTCCATATTCCTGTCGTTTCAGCGGACATGGATACGGTCACTGAGTCCCGCATGGCAATCGGCATGGCCCTGAATGGCGGATTGGGGCTCATCCATTACAACATGGCTGAGAAGGATCAACTTGCAGAAGTATCTCGAGTCAAGAGTCATGTTCACGGGTTAATCCAGGATCCGGTCACAATTTCTCCAGATAAGTTGATCGGCGACCTTCTCCAAACGATAGAAAAGGAGAAATATACCTTCAGCACATTTCCCGTTCTGGACCAGGATGGCAAGCTGTTAGGGGTTTTGCCCGCTCACGTATTGAACGTGCGTTTCGCCAAACTCCGAGTCATAGACGTGACAATTCCCCGTTCACAGGTTTGCACCATCTTGCAGAGCGAACTGGGCAATGACGCCATCACGGCGGCTGATGATTATTTCACAAAAAATCCTATGGAGCACAAGCTGATCGTCGTGGATAGCAATGATCGGCTTTGCGGCCTCTTCACTTTAAGTGATATCCTAAAAATCAATCAGGAACGGAGAGCTCAGTTTAAGGCCGCCCGAGATTCTCGTTTCCGTTTGCTTTGTGGTGCAGCAATTTCCATCATCAGAGATGCTCAAGGGAGGATGGATCGCAAGCGGATGATGTCCCACATTGCAGCGCTTCTGGATCGAGGTGCGGATGTCATCGCCGTTTCCACAGCTCACGGGCACTCTCGCGATGTAGGGGCGGCTGTTAAAGCCATACGCGACGCATTTCCAAAATTGCCCATCATTGCCGGAAATGTAACCAGTGGTGCAGGAGTAGAATTTTTGGCTGAGTCAGGTGCCAATATCATTAAAGTAGGACAAGGCCCCGGCTCTATCTGCACAACACGTGTTGTTGCCGGAGTGGGGATCCCTCAACTAACGGCTCTCTATGTGGCATCAAAAGCAGCAGAAAAGAGAAAAGTTACTATCTTGGCAGACGGTGGAATTACTAAATCAGGAGACATCGTGAAAGCTTTAACCTTGTCTCAGGGCGTTATCTGCGGAGGCTTGTTAGCCGGATGCCATGAGGCTCCCGGCGAAATTATTGAGATTGGAGGCAAGCTATACAAACAGTACCGCGGAATGGGTAGCCTTGCCGCTATGAGAGCCGGATCTGCCAGCCGTTATGGTCATCTCAAAGCTGACACCACCCGGAAAGTAGCAGCAGAGGGAATTGAGGCTCTAAAAGAAATAGCCGGCTCTCTGGATAATGTTCTCTCTCAATTGATCGGAGGGATCCAATCCGGTATGGGTTATCTCGGCGCTCAGACTCTGGCAGACCTCCGTGGAAAAGCTCGTTTTGTACAGGTTAGCCCTGCTGGACAGCGTGAAGCGGCTCCTCATGACGTGGTTGAACTCAAGACAACGGCAAAATAGTCGATATTCGATAAAAGTGTTTTTGTTGGATACTCAAAGTTCCCGAAAAGAGAGCAGAATTTTGTGAATCAAAGAAGCAACTTTGCTCTTTTTGGGAGCGTTGGTTTTTTAAAGCGTCCACCTTTATTTGTTAATATAAACAAGGATTTCCTTGAGAGATAATAAAAATATCCTTGCGTCAGAGAAGGGAGTTTGCAAGGATACCGCAGCTTTATGAGCGAGAATATTTTGGAATCTAACAAACTTTACGAGCTTTGGGCATGGTACGAGGCTAACCGTAAAAGAGTGCATTTATGGGCATTTGTAATCACACTGGTTGGTGTAATCGTTGCTTACGCCATTTGGAGTGCCGGGCAGAAGCAACTTCATGCCAATACGGCAATCTTCCGTTTGGGTGAACCTTTGAGCGTAATTGCAAGAGGCGAAGCTTCGGCTGAAGATATGGCCAAAGTCGCCGAGAAATACGAGGGTACTTCAGCGGCAGAGCGTGCGCTCATTCAATCTGGAGCTCTTTATTTCCAGGAAAAAGAGTATCAGAAAGCCTTGGACACATTTACTCAGTTTTCGCAAAAACATCCTAAGAGCAATCTTGCCGGTTCAGCTGCATACGGCATTGCCGTGTGCCAGGATGCGTTGGGCAAGGATGAAGAAGCCATGGTAGCATATCAGGGTCTTATTCAGAAATACCCATCATTGGCTGATCTTGCAAAAATCAACATGGCTTCAATCTATGAGTCCAAAGGACAATTGGATAAGGCCGTTCTCCTCTATGATGAAATTTCAAAAACACTTCATAGAAGTTGGGCTTCAATGGCTATGAGCCGTGCCAGAGCTATTCGCTTGGACCATCCCGAATTGGAGAAGAAACCTGAGGTTGCTCAACCGACTATTACTCCCAATGTCAACCTGGCTCCTGCTGCTTCTGAGACGCCTGCCGCGAAAGAAAGCGTTCCCCCAATGCTGGTACGCCCTACTGAACCAGCGCAGAACTCCTCAACGGAGGCACCTGCACCAGCTACAGCCGCTCCGGAGCCAAAAGAATAGGATTTTTTACAACTATTTCGTACAGATGGGTGGCTCGCCACCCATTTTATTTATTGTAAAACCAGTTATTTATAGATGCAGAATATAATGACCAGCAAAGAACTACGTCAGTCATTTCTCGACTTTTTCCAATCCAAATCACATGCAATAGTATCTTCGGCAAGCCTCATGCCAGACTCCCCCAATCTGCTTTTTACCAATGCAGGCATGAATCAGTTTGTTCCTATCTTCTTGGGTCAGAAGGTATGTCCCTACCCCACTTTACGAGCCGCAGATACTCAAAAATGCATCCGGGCCGGAGGCAAACACAACGATCTCGATGACGTAGGAATGGACACCTACCATCATACATTTTTTGAAATGCTCGGCAATTGGAGCTTTGGGAACTATTTCAAAAAAGAGGCTATTCACTGGGCCTGGGAACTTATTACTGAAGTCTGGAATTTCCCCAAAGAACGCCTTTACGCTACGGTCTATTGTCCGGATAAAAGTAAAGGTGATCCAAGTGAGTTTGACCAAGAAGCTTTTGATGCCTGGGCAGATCTCTTCAGCAAAGCTGGTCTGGACCCGAAAATTCACGTACTGAGCTCCGGAAAAAAAGATAACTTCTGGATGATGGGGGAAACCGGTCCCTGCGGTCCCTGTTCCGAATTGCATATTGATTTAACACCCAAAGGAGATACTCAGGGCAAACTAGTCAATGCAGGAGTGGGAGATTGTATTGAAATTTGGAACCTCGTCTTCATGCAATACAATGCCAATGCAGATGGCTCCTATACTGAGTTGCCGGCCAAAAATGTAGACACGGGAATGGGCTTCGAACGGGCGGTAAGTGTTATCCAGTGTACGAAGAATTTCACTGATTTTTCGGGGGTAATTTCCAATTATGAAACCGATGTCTTCAAACCCATTTTCAAGACTCTGGAGAATTTAAGCGGCAGGAAGTACGCCAGCACCCTTCCGGGAACGATTCACACCGGAACACCGGAGCAGATGAAAACGGATATTGCTTTTCGGGTCATTTCTGACCACATCCGAACGCTGAGTTTTGCCATAGCTGATGGGATTCTGCCGGGAAATACCGACCGAAACTATGTATTGAGAAGAATTCTCAGACGTGCCGTTCGGTACGGCCGGGCTATCGGCTTTACCAAACCTTTTTTCTACCAACTGGTGGATGTTGTCGCTGATTCGATGGGAGATGTTTTCCCAGAAATTGTTGAGCGAAAAGACATCATTAAACAGACGATACAAACCGAGGAGGTCTCCTTCAACCACACCCTGGACCGCGGCATTATGATGTTTGAACAGGAAGTTCAAAAAATTAAAAACCAGGGCGACACGGCTGAGTCTTTAAAAAAAGACATGTCTGAAACCATTCACGGTTTAAGCAAATTTCGCAAAGAGGTTGAAAAAGTTAAGGAATTAGGAGAACACTGGATCAGCGGAGATTTTGCATTTACGCTTTACGATACTTATGGTTTTCCCCTCGACTTAACCGAATTGATGGCCAGAGAAGTCGGGCTCACCGTAGATCGAGTTTCTTTTGAAAAGTTGATGGAAGAGCAGCGCAAACGCGCTCGCGCAGCTCAGAAAAAACTCATTGTCGAAGTAGATACCGGGCTGGATATCGCCACCCAATTTGTAGGCTACGAACACGACACAACTTCATGTAGGGTTGTGGCTCTTTCTAAAAAAACATTGGAAAAGGAAGAAAGCTATTTCGCCGCTGTAGATACCTCTTCTTTCTATGCTGAAATGGGTGGGCAGGTAGGCGACACCGGTTTTCTTGAAATTGAGGGGCATTCGCTTCCTATCAATGTCATAGACACCATCAAACGAGGAAACACCTATTTCCTTAAACTTTCACCCAGGGATTGTGCATTGCTGGGGTGGGATAAAGAGCTGCCTGCGGATTTTCAGGCTCAAGCCAAACTAACCATTGATGCGAAGCGTCGCAGGTCAATTGAACGCAACCACACTGCTACGCATTTACTGCATTGGGCTCTTCACACTGCAGCCGGTAAGGACGTTGTCCAAAAAGGTTCAGCTGTTTACCCAGATAGATTTACTTTCGACTTCAACAGCCCGCCTTTGAGCCCGGAGCAAATTGCTCAAATAGAGGCTATGGTTAATGAGAAGATACTTGAGAACGCTCCTGTTCACTGGTTTGAAATTCCTCTCTCGGAAGTTGAAAAAAACAGCCATATTATGCAGCTCTTCGGTGAAAAATACGAAAGCTCGGTTCGCATCCTCCAAATTGCCGGATCTAAAGGCAAACTTGACGGTTATAGTATGGAGCTCTGCGGTGGTACACACGCCCGTGCTACAGGTGAACTGGGACAATTCCGGATTCTCTCCGAATCAGCCGTGGCTGCAGGAGTGCGCCGAATAGAGGCGGTAACCGGCATGAACGCCTACCAAAAGGCAACCCGTGAAACTTCCCTGATACATACACTGGCCGCGAGAATTAATTCACCTGTGGGAGAGTTCGAGCACAAGTTTGAATCCATTCTTGAAAAGCAAAAGACCCTTGAACAGCAGTTGAAGTCCCTATTGCAGCAGCAAGCCGTTTCAATCGCTTCCAATCTGATTAATAACTCTGAATTGATCAAAAACGTTCCTGCCATTCTCTCTAATCTTGGGGAATGTGATTCGGATCATTTGATGGCAGTCATTGAAAATCTGCGCTCCCGTTTTTCCGGCGTGATCGTGTTGGCAGGAAATCAAGGTGACAATGTGATTCTCGCTTCTGCCGTTTCAAAAGATTTTATCAGCTCTATCCAAGCTAATAAAATTATCCAAACCATTGCACCTCTACTGGGGGGCAAGGGCGGCGGCAAACCTGATTTTGCGCGCGGAGGAGGGAAAAATCCTGACAAGGTAGCTGAGGCGCTTATCAAAGTAAAAGAACTGCTCTAGGGGTCACTCAGAGTCACCTAAAAAACGATCCGCAGAAATTTTAAAACTTCTGCGGATCGTTTTTTTTAATCTATTCTTTAGATCTGGCTCCGAATGGATTTAATTTCCACCCTTCTTTTGGGTGTACTTTTCTCTCCGGAGAAGCCTGCCTCAACGGGTGTTTTGGATATCTTTTCCAGCACATCATCCCCTTCTACCAGTTTGCCAAAACAGGTATACTGACGATCCAGGAAAGTCGCATCCCCCGTGCAAATAAAAAACTGACATCCTGCCGAATCCGGGGATTGCGAACGCGCCATAGAGATAACGCCCCTGACGTGTTGCCTGTTGTTGAACTCAGCCTTGATCTTATAGCCCGGGTCACCTGTGCCGGCCAGAGCCATGTTGCCACCCGGCTTTGTATTGGGGCATCCACCCTGAATCATGAATCCATCAATAATTCGATGAAAGGCGCACCCGTCATAAAAGCCGCTATCCGCCAATTTTTTGAAGTTTGCCACGGTGTTTGGAGCAACATCATCCCATAGCTCTATCGTTATATTCCCTTCGCTGGTTTCAACGAGGACCCTATTTTTTGTTTTTTCGCTCATAAATCCTACATGTCTTGAAGTATCCGGACTGATTTTATTTCGACGCGCTCCTTGGGTTTACTTGCTTCGCCCGAGGGACTTATCTCAACCGGTGTTTTAGATATTCTTTCCAAAACATCATCACCTTTAACCAATTTGCCAAAACAAGTATACTTGCGATCCAGGAAAGAGGCATCCCCAGTGCAGATAAAAAACTGACATCCTGCCGAATCCGGGGACTGTGAACGCGCCATAGAGATAACTCCTCTGACGTGTTTTCGATCATTAAACTCGGCCTTAATTTTGTAGCCCGGGTCCCCGGTTCCTGCCAAGTCCATATTGCCACCAGGCTTTGTAAACGGACAACCTCCCTGGATCATGAATCCATCAATAATTCGATGGAAAGCTGTCGCGTCATAAAACTTCGCATTTGCGAGTTTGGTGAAGTTTTCCACTGTCCCCGGTGCGACATCGTTCCAAAGCTCCAGTTCCATTGTCCCTGCGCTGGTCTCAATCACTGCGAGAGGATAGCGTTCCTTCTGGATATCCAGCCGGTTTGTTGATGCCACACGCTCTGAACAGCCGCTTAGAATTAATAGGCTGCTCAACATGAGTACTAGAATTTTTCCAATTCTCTTCATAACCCGTCCGATTGTAGGCCAATCGCCTCAAAAATCCAGCTTTTAGCACAAAAGACTTGTCTATTTAGCCAAAGAGGCATAAACCAGTGCTGCAATATGAGTGTCAAAACTCTACTGGCGCTGGATTTTTCCACCTCATTCCGAACCGTTGCTCTCATGGAAATAGGTACACGAAAGCTTCTGGCCTGTTCAAGTAAATCCACTGCCCCGGTTCCGACATCGACCGCTGAGGCTGAGGGCATCCATTTTATTATTAACAAGCTACTGAATAATGCAGGTCTCACCCAAGAGAATGTTCAAGTACTCTCTCTGGGGATAGGGCCCGGTTCCTATAACGGAGTTCGGTCTACAATTGCATTGGCTCAGGGTTGGAGTTTATCTGCAGATATCAAACTAGCTGCAGTGAGCACTCTAGACGCCCTCTCCTTTCAGGCTAATCGACTGGGCTGGATTGGACGGCACCACATTTTAGTCGATGCTCAGCGCGATGAATACTATCACGCCGTCTACCAAGCTGCTGATGTCTACACGCTCCCCGGCGCGTTGGAACCGGTGCAAATCCTCCCGAAAGAATCTCTTTTGCCTCTCTTTAAAGAAAATGAAAATGTGGGTGGACCTGACCTCAGCGAGAGTTTCCCCGGCATTTATCCTCTCTATCCCCTGGCAGAGGATATTGGCCTCATTTCTCTATTACAGAACAATTTCATCCAACCAGAAAACTTATCTCCTATTTACCTGAGACCGACGCAGTTCGCAAAAGCAAAACCTTACAGGCCCCTGCCGATATGATCAATAACTCCTCCTACCGTTGCTGGGCAGAAATAGATTTAAGCGCTCTGAGGGAAAACCTCGCATGGATCAGGCACCAGGTCGGCTTGAAAGCTAAAATTATGACCGTAGTCAAGGCGGATGCTTATGGCCATGGCTTAAAGGAAATAGCATCCCACCTGATGAACTGCGGAACCAACGCTTTCGGGATAGCTAATCTCAAGGAGGCTCATGACATCCGTACTCGCGGTGAGGGTTGGCCGATCCTCATGCTGGGAGCCTGTATTCCCGGAGAAATGGAGTATGCCATTCAACAGAACGTCATGGTGACAGTTTCCACTCCTGAGGAAGTTTCAAGTCTTTCCCGTATTGCTACCCAACTTAAAAAACAAGCCCTGATCCAGATCAAGATAGATACGGGAATGGGAAGATTAGGGGTCGATATTTCTCAGGCTTACGATTTTATCAAGCAAACTCTCAAACTTCAAAACAGTACTCAAAGCGTTGCAATTAAAGGGATTTATACACATTTAGCCGCAGTTGAAGATGATGAAAAGTTTACTCAGTCTCAACTGACCCCATTTCGATCTTTGGTTGATCAGCTCCGCAAAGAAAACATTTCCCTGGATTATATCCATGCCAGCAGCAGCGGGGGCATTCTTTTCGAAAATAACGACCTGTTTAACACGTTCCGACCCGGCTTAATCACCTATGGAATAGCACCCTCGGGGGTGAGAAACCAAACCGCAAAAATCCAAAAGTTTTTAGTACCTGCTCTCTCTCTCAAAACTCGTGTCTCATTGGTAAAAAACATATCGGCTGGAAAAACATTGAGTTACGGGCATACCTTTGTCGCCCCTGGGGCTATGCGTATAGCCACGCTTACAGCAGGTTATGGGGACGGATACCACCGTGCCATATCCGGGCGAGGGAGCGTTTTGATTCATGAAAAAATGTGTCCCATTCTGGGGCGCATAACCATGGATCAAATGATTGTCGACGTTTCATCTGCGGAAGGCGTTTCTTCCGGTGATGAAGCCGTACTGATTGGAAAACAGGGAAAAGAAGAAATCAGCGCTGCTTTAGTTGCTGAGTGGGCAGATACAATTCCTTGGGAAGTACTCACTTCCATCAGCCACCGGGTCCGCAGAATTTATCTCGGTATCACTGCATCGTAGTCGCTTCAGCGCACGGCTCTTCGCCACCCCTCATTTCATTGAAGGATATCCGGATATATTTTTACGAGTCTTATTGACAAACAGGAATAATCTGCTATCTATAAGACAGTATTTATGTTTGATGTGTAGCGTAATAAACCTCAGCAGCGCTCCCATCGAACGTGAATGTTTTAGTATTGAGCTGCAGAGATTCTGCCTCACGGGAAGCGTGTTTGAGAATTGCGTCGTTTTCCGGGTTGTATGCCAGGCAGCCCAGTTATTGGAAAGGGCACTGAAACATGAATGGGAACCTCTATTTGAAACCGGAAGTCATTCTCTTAAATGAATGGCGTGAGTTTCATAGTATATTCAGGATCTTCAGCAATTTTCACGTCTGTCTCAATTCTCAATATCCATTTCAATCTACTCACAAAAACAAGATTAACCAGAGGGATAGGCTTTTGCCTTATTCCTTAAAAGAGAAAAGGGAGTTTTATGAACTCATTCATTACAGAAAAGATTAATAACAAGAAAAAGCTTTTCGCATGGCTTTTTGCACTACTTTTCCTGGGGAGTCTCTCAGCCAAAGTAAATGCCCTCAACACCCTCCCGATAGAGACGGCCAATACGGAGCCTGTCGTGGAGGCAGAACGCGCCTTGAGCGCTGAAAACCCTGTGGATGTCTACGAGATGAGGCTCTTAGCCGGTCATCTCTACCACTTTGAATCCATTGGTGAAAATGATCCCCGGGCTTTTCTCTATGATACACGGGACCTCGGGGGTGCTCCTGTGGTTTTCGATGATGATTCGGGAGAAAACCTGAACTTCAAGTTTTCCTACATCCCTGAAATCGGTGGCACCTATTACCTGAAGGTGGAGATGTTTAACGGCTACACCAATGTGATCTACAGTCTACAGCATTTTGTGCAGGCCAATGATCCCTGGGAGCCAGCCGATAATGAGCTTCAGTCGGCAACGATTTTGCTGCCGGGCGAGACGCTCCAAACACATGGTGTCCACTTTCTGCATCCGGCCGATGTGCGAGATCTATTCTGCGTCACGATGAATGCAGGGACCCGTTACACCATCGAATCGGACAGCCAGGGCCATGTTCAGGCTGCGCTCTACCGGTTTAATTTGGAAGGAGTGCTTGAGCTCTTGACATTGAGCCAGAGCCAATATGGAGAAGACAACACGCTGCTGGAGAACTTCAAGCTGGTCTATCAACCGGTTGAGGATGGGAACTATTACTTGGAAGTGACCCCTCTCTACAAGGATGGAACCGCCGTTTATACCCTAAGTTACATAGCTCAGAGTGTAAATGAACTGGCTAACGGCACCCCGGAGACCGCTTTGGAACTTGTGCCCACAACCCGAAGGCAGACCCTTGATCCGCGCATTCTCAATGACACCTACCCGAGGGATTACTACAGAGTCTACATGAAGGCCGGAGCAACCTACACCTTTGAATCACTGGTGAATTCTCAGCTCATGGCCCGCATTTATGCCCAGGGAGATTTGCAGACACCGCTGGCAAGCGACTCTAATTTCACTCTACATTTCCGGCCGCCGGTGGATGGATATTATATTCTCCTCGTTGAGCGAGCTTTCCCGAAGCTGGTAGAAGATGCCGACTATACACTTCTTTACCGCTACGAGCCTGAGGATGTTCTAGGCTATAACGAAACGGCTGAAACCGCAACGGCCCTGAACAGCTTTGGACAACAACGTGTAGAAGCCGGTCCCTACACGCTGGGCTTGAGTAATCCCAAGGACGTTTTCGCAATCTATTTACCGATTGGCTTCAGTAATTTCGAGATATCAGCCAATGGCGATATATCGGCTCTGCTTTACGATTCAAGCGATCTGCAAACGGCGATGGGCAATACTAGCCATACTCTGAACAGTAACACCCTGGGGTTAAATTATCGCGTTCACCGGGA
>CAZSTC010000067.1:0-11148 GCA_964609795.1 uncultured Verrucomicrobiota bacterium | reverse complement strand
TTTTCGAGGCTTTTCTCTCTCTTTCGGTGCGCTCTATTTTTGAGGCAATACGCAATCACAAAATAAAAACTATTAGGTTTTATAAAATTTAATGTACATTTATCCACATTTATTCGATGAGCTAATAAGCTGAGGTATAACTATAAAAACCAATTTTCTTTCGGATGCGGTTGAAATTAGTTTGCTATCAGGTGGGGCACTTGCTAGAATCCCCACCTTGCGTCCATAACGGACGGAAACGGCCTTAATTATTCCCCTAAAGTTGGGGACTGGCCACAGGAACAATCAACTAATCCCGTGTTTCCGCGGGACGGCTATTGTCTAGAGTTAGACGAAAAACCGGAAACAAATGGAAAGCTAATACAATGAGTATCAATGTCGGTGTAAAAGAGTTGTTAGAAGCTGGTGTACATTTTGGACACCAAACTCGTCGTTGGAATCCTAAGATGAAACGTTTCATCTTTGCCGCGCGCAATGGAGTCCATGTAATTGATTTAAACCAAACACAGACTCAACTGGAGTCTGCCTGTAACTTTCTGGGCAGAATAGCAGGAAAGGGAGGGAAAATCCTCTTCGTCGGAACAAAGAAACAGGCTCAGGAAGCTATTAAAGAAGCGGCTGAAATCACCGGACAATACCATGTAACTGAGCGCTGGTTGGGTGGTACTCTAACAAACCTCAAAACGATTCGTCGCTCTATTGCCCGCATGACCTCTATTGAAAAAATGGATGCTGATGGCTCCATCGCACAGTATGTCAAAAAAGAACAGGGAGCACTCCGCCGTGAGGTTGAAAAAATGGCCCGTAATATGGGGGGCATTCGCAATATGACAGAACTTCCGGATGCGATGTTTGTTATCGACCTGAAACGTGAGCATAACGCTGTAGCTGAAGCACGCCGCCTGCGTATTCCCTTGGTTGCGATGGTTGATACGAACTGTGACCCTGATTTAGTGGATTATCCCATTCCTGCTAATGATGATGCGATCCGCTCCATCCGAGTTGTACTGGGTGCTATAGTGCAATCAGTTGGTGAAGCTCGTGCGGCCTTTGATGCTCGCTATGCTAAAAAGGGAGATGAGGCTACTTCTGTAACTGCAGCTCCGACTGCTCCGGCAGATAATTCACAGGCTGCCTCAAGTGAAGCAGTGACGACTGAAACACCCGGCATCACAGCCGAAGATGTCGCGGCCTTGGCTCAAAGCGTCAAAGAAAACCAGGAGAAATAAAACCCATTGACCCTAACAGAAAGGATTTAGAAAAATATGGCTGAAATTACTGCCGCACTCGTTGGCAAACTTCGTGAGATGACTAATGCAGGACTGATGAACTGCAAAAAAGCCCTGACTGAAGCAGAGGGTGATTTAGAAAAAGCTGTAGATATTCTGCGCAAAAGTGGAGCTGCCAGTGCTGCAAAGCGGGCGGCCAGGGATGCTAACGAAGGTTCAATTGCTCTGGCCATTAAAGACGGTGGAAAATTTGCCGTTCTGGTTGAAGTCAATTGTGAAACTCCTCTTGTCCCCAAGAACGAACTTTTCCAGCAATTTTGCGCTCAAATGGCACAGCGTTATTTGAAGGATGAAAATCCTGATGTAGAAGCCGAGCGTGAAGCAATTGTTGCCAAAATAGGTGAAAACATTAAGGTTGGCCGTGTGGTCCGTTGGGCTGCTGCTGAAGGTGGCGTTATCAACGGCTATGTGCACCACGATACCCGCAAAGGCGTAATTGTGGAAGTAGGCGTAGAAAAGAATGATACGCTCGCTAACCCGGAGGTGGCTCTCTTAGCTAAAGAGCTCTCCATTCAGTGTGTTGCTTTCCCTCCATTGTCCACTCGTCGCGAAGAGGTTCCTGCCGATGTTGTAGAACGCGAAAAAGCAATTGCTCGTGAGCAAATGGCAGGCAAACCAGAGAAAGTGATTGAAGGCATTGTTAATGGCAAGCTCAACAAATTCTTTGAAGGCGTTTGCCTGGTAGACCAACTCTTTTATAAAGATCAGAACATAAGCTGCCAAGCCTACGCAAACAGTGTTGGCAAAGAATTAAACGACAAACTGAGCATCCGCCGGTTTTCACGATTGGCTGTAGGCGAAAACTAAAATTCGTTACAACCATAGCTAATAAAACAAGCCCGAAAATTTCAAATTTTCGGGCTTGTTTTATTCTCTGATGAAGTTTGTGGACACTCTTGCTTCATGCTTTGGATAAGGCACAGTCAGTTTAGCTACCTCGATACACTTCAGTAACCAGGCCATATTCCTTCCAAGCGTACGCATGACTTGCATTCCTTCTAAATCCCTCTTTACCTCCGCCGGAGTCATTCCATGGACCGAATTCCAATATTGAGAAGGAACTACAGGCATATTGCATATAGTGAAATATTTATTCAGGCGGTCGAAAGCAGCGCTCGCTCCTCCTCTGCGACAACTCACAATTGCAGCAGCCGGTTTAAATGCAAATTTATACCCTTTCATGAAGAACATTCTGTCAAGAAAGGCACATAACGAACCGTTAGGCGCTGCGTAATAGACTGGAGAGCCAACTAGAATCCCATCGGATTTTTGGGCTAAATCTATAGCCTCATTGACGCGATCTTCATTAAAAGCACAATAGCCTGTCTTAGCGCACGCACCACAGGCAATACAAGGGCGAATTGCCTGGTTTCCAATGTGAAATTCAGTAGTAGAAATACCTTCCTTGTTTAATACAGAAGCAACTTCCATGAGAGCTGTGTGGGTACATCCCTCTTTGTGAGGGCTTCCATTGATAATTAATACGTTCATATCTATTTATTGATTGATTGTTACACTCTATGCAAGAGCTATTATTTATGGTCGTTTTTTAGTACGACATAAAACTGTTGATTCTCCCGGGGAGCAAAGATCTTCAAAGGTGACTTTGCAGATTCAACGGGTTCGGGAGTATCCCCCCATTGAGAAAAGCAATGCAAAACACCCCCCTTCCAGTTTAACTCAAGGTACCCCTCTTTCCAGATATAAGATAACTCGAGCTCTTCTGGTGAATCAGACGGGAGGACATGTACTTCAAAAAAATCGCTTGTCACCTTTCCTTTTGCATTAGAAACAATAACCTGGAAATGCACCACACTATTGGGGACAGAAAGTAAGTATTCGAGGATATATGCATCGGAATCGGGCAAGAGTTCTCCGTTGCAAAGCCATTTGAACGCCATTGGCTGGCTGCCTGCAGCATCAGCCCTTAGAATAATTGAATCCCCGACTTGAGCCTTTTCTGCTGACTCGAAATCGCCCTCCCTTAGAATACCATAAATCTCAGGAGGCGAATCCCCCCAAGCCGTATAGAATTGATTTTTAATTTCTCCTTCTGTCAACGCCCGGTTGAAAACGGTCCATTCGTCTATCACCCCATGAAAATTAGAATCTTTTGTCCCGGAATTCTCTGGCGCAGACTCTCCAAGCCAAAAATGATCACAGCGTTGCAATAGCAATCCGCTATATTGGCAGGATACAGTAGATAAAGTGCTTTCTCTACCACCGTTCGTCCAGAGTGTCAGATGTGTGGGGGTGACGACTAAAGCTAAATAATTCCATAGGTTCTCTGACAAGTTTAAACCAAGGTCAATCTCCTGTCCGTTTGGGCTAAGATAGACAATGCGGCAATCGTCTTTAACGAATAAGTCGAATTCTTCACCCCCATCCAAAGATGTGTGTGAAAATAATGTTTGCCGGACAGAAGAACTTTTTATCGGTTTAAACCACCCCGTAAACGTCCAGGACAGGCTCTGGCTCTCTGAACCGTTCAAAAAAAATTCTAAATAGTCGGTGCTGTTAGTGAGACATAGCGCCTGGTCTGTCTGCTCAAACCCAATATACCGTGGCCCAGCGGTGGAAGGAGTTGCCCCGCCTTCATATACCCCGGAAAAAACTACTCCGTCCTCAGTTGCACTGTTCTTTGCGAGGTTGTGAGGTCGTCCTTCGTTCAACCGAAAATATACCAGCGGATTCAGCTTTAGAATCGCTTTTTCGTACGCTATTGAATTTGTTTTGTAAAGAATTCGATCCGAAATTTGTACAGGACTAAGCACTATTCCGTGGAGAACAAACTCATCTATTCCGCCAGTCCAGGAATAAAAATCATCGCCACGACAGCCTAGTCCAAACTTCATTGAATCAGGATTCGGCTTCCCTCCGTAAAAAACGCCAGTGTTAATTAAGACCCCATTTACAAAAAACTGTGCAACACTCCCATCGTAAGTTCCGGCTAAATGAATCCATTCGTTTTCAATTGCTTTCACGCCAGTCAAGATGCAAACGCCATTGCCTTCACCACCGATTCTGAACTCCCACATCTCATCCTGATTGGCATATATAACCCAGCCTCTCGGCCCTTTTTCGCTATACGAATAACTTCCAGCAACCGCTCCATAGCCATCAGGTGAAACTTGTTTCCCCCCATACATAGCCCAAAGCTCTACGGTAAAGTTAGGCCACGGATTCAGTTCATCATCATAAATAGCGGTAGTCCCAACGCCGCCAAACCAGGCTCCGGCATCTCCATTCACAGCCCCTTTAGAAAGTGAACTCCAGCCCGAGGGATAAGGAAGCGTATTTGTAATCACAACGCTCCCTAGGTTAGCGAGCAATGCTCCAGGGGGAACTGGGTCTTGAAAGCGATAATAGACGAGCGGGTTTTGGCTTTTGATAATGCGCTCGTAATCGCACTCTCCGTGAGCAGAAAATAGCCCAAAACCATTTAAAAAAAGGCCAATAAACAAAAAAACAAATATCAGCAGACTAAACTTCGCTTTCATTCCAAAGGCCCTTCTATATTATATTTGCTAGATAAACAAGCCTATTATCATAAATTTATGAATGCTTTAAAGGTTTAGTGGCATAGCTCAGGCACATCGTTCCACCTACAAAAGAATCCCAACCCGTTTCAAAAAATCCCGTTTTACGTAAAAGCTGATCCACTCCTTTTTGTGCAGGATAATGCTCCAACGAATCTAAAATGTAAGAATATGCTTTAGCATCCCTGCATAGAAGAAGCCCAAAAACTGGAACTACCAATTTGAGGTAGAGATGGAAGAAAGGCCTCAACACAATGTTTTTGGGTTTTCCAAAGTCCAAAAAAAGGACTAAACCTCCTGGTTTAAGCCATTGGTAAATTCTTTCAATAGCCAGAGGAATGTCAGCTAAATTCCGCAAGCCATAAGCACAAGTGATCAAATCGTACGATGTGTGAGGAAGTTGAAGCGAAAAAACATCTGCCTCTTTCCATTCCAAACTCAAGAGAGATAATTGAGATGCCCGATTCCGTGCAATTTCCAGCATCTCTGCGCTAAAATCCACGCCAAGAACCTGAAATCCTTTTTTGGCCAAAGCAATGGCTATATCACCCGTTCCGGAGCACAAATCTAAAATGTGGAGAGGCTGAGAGTTTTGGGGGTGTTGTAAAGAACGGTATTTTACAGCCCTCGCAACCAATCTACGTTTCCAGATGCGATGAGCGCCCATGCTCTGGATGTCATTAATCAGATCGTAATGATGGGCTATTTTCACAAACAGCCGATGGACACCTTCCGCTCGCTCTGCACCGGATAAGTAGTAAGTGCTTTTCACTACATCAAGAATTTATCTTTTCACGCTTCCGATAGATAGCTTCTTGTTCTCGAATTACTCTCCTCAAAATTGTTTCCGCATCCCAGCCGTTTTGCTGCGCTATTGCTGCAATCCTGAAAAGGTCAGTGCCTATTTCTTGTTCAGTAATTGACTTGTCAGGAAATTCACCTTCATCTAACAACCCTGCTTTTAAGGCCTTTTTAAAGATCTTCTGAGCTCTCATTAAGGCAGGCATATTCATAGGAACTCCATCCAAGGCCGAATGCCGTTCCATTTTTGTTCCGGACTTTTCGTCTTTTTTTATTCGCTCCCATTGTTCATATACAACGTCAATTCCTTTAATAGTTGTGTTACCGAAAACGTGTGGATGCCTACGAACTAATTTTTCAGATATGCTCCGGACTACATCCTTGAATTCAAACACCCCCCGCTCCCTCGCAAGATGTGCATGAAAAACAATTTGAAGAAGAACATCACCCAGTTCCTCCAGCATTGCGTGGTCATCTTGAGTTTCAATAGCTTCTATCAGCTCAGCAGACTCCTCCAACAAATCTTTAGCAATGGAAATATGAGTCTGTTGTTGATCCCAAGGGCACCCATCTGGAGATCGAAGTCTCTCCATCAGTTTCAAAAGTTCTTCCATTTGATCTGTGTCCTGCATTTTGCCCCTCTAAAGAATAACCATGTTATTCCTGTGGATCACTTCGCCTTCCGGTATTTCATTGCTAATGAGTTCTCGTGAGGAAACCTCAATAATCCCTCTTGCAAATTCACGATTGCTTGTGTCGTTAATACTCACTACGTCCCCTTTGTCGAAGCTGCCATACACAGACTTAATCCCAGGGAAAAGCAGACTTTTCCCCTTTTGTATGAGCGCTGTCTTTGCGCCTTCATCAACCACAAGCGAGCCCTTGGGGTGGTGGAAAAAAGCGATCCAGCGTTTACGCCCAGGCAACATACTATCATCAGGTTCGAAGAGGGTTCCAACCTCCTGACCTTCCATCAAACTGACAAGCACGTCCTTTTTTCTGCCATTTGCGATTATCATCGGAATGCCGGAGCGAGTAGCAATTTCAGCAGCCAGGATTTTTGTTTTCATTCCTCCCACGGCAGCGTCGTTAGAAGTGCCCGATGCCAGGAGTCGCAAAGAATCGTCAATTTCATTTACGGTGCTTATTATTTCCTGCTCCGGTGTGCCGAAATTTTTCATGAGTCCGTCAACCGTCGTAAGCAAGATTAATAAATCCGAGGGCAACAAAGCCGCAACCAAGGCGCTGAGCCGGTCGTTATCGCCAAATTTCAGCTCCTCCACCGAGACGGTGTCGTTTTCATTAATAATAGGCACAATACGATGTTCCAGGAGCGATATAAGCGTACTGCGAGCATTTAAATATCGGTTATGATCTTCCAGATCATCGTGCGTCAATAGCACTTGAGCGATATTGATATCGTAAATAGAAAACAGCTTTTCATAGATTGCCATCAATCGTGACTGACCAACGGCAGCACAAGCTTGTAGTTCTGCTAAAGTTTTAGGTTTCTTTTCGAAGCCCAATACACCTCGCCCCGCCCCCACGGCTCCTGATGAAACTATGATGATTTCTTTTCCCAAAGCTCGTAAATCACTCATCTGACGAATGAGGTGTGTCATGAGCGGCAAGTCAGGTCGTTTAGATAAATTGGTGATGACACTTGTTCCTAACTTGATGACAATACGGGAAACTTGACTCAATCGCTTTCGCATAATCATAGATTAAGCTATTATTTTTTTTTAACTTCTCGCTTAAGAATAAGCGTTTCTGCACGCCGATCCTTAGTTTTTTCAACCGTAAGGGTCCAATCCCCCAACCTAACAAACTTCCCAGGAGTGGGGAAGCTGGAAAGCAATTGGGTAACAAGTCCCCCAACAGTTGTCACATTTTCAATATTACAAGGCTCGCCTATCATCGACTCAAGCTGGTGTATGGGAAGATGTCCAGCCAACACCCAAACATCCTCACCGCGGCTCTGTATCATATACTGCTCTTGATCAAACTCATCCTGAATTTGGCCCACGAGTTCCTCCAAAATGTTTTCCTGCGTGACCACGCCTATTGTGCCTCCATACTCGTCAACTACCGTTGCAAAGTGAGTTTTCGAATCCATTAACCGGAAAAGAAGTTTTTCCAAACGTGCCGTTCCTGGGACAAAAAGGCTCTTTTTTAGTACAGGCCCTAATTGGGAGGCAAGCTGGATTTTATGTCGCATTGAGTAGAGGTCTTTAATATGAACAACCCCTAAAATACGATCCAAATCTCCATTTTGACAAAGGGGAAAGCGTGAATACTTTGTTGTTTCAGCTATGCTGATGCATTCATTGATTGTAAATTGATCGCTTAAAAAAGTGATTTCCCGGCGTGGGCTCATCACTTCTCTGGCAATACGATGCTTGAGGTCTAATGCGTTCAGTACGATATTTCTACCTGTTAAAGACTGTCGGTTATCGCTCGAAAGAAGTATTTTAAGTTCCTCGTCAGAATGAGGACTTTCAGTTTCGTCAATAGCATGCAGACCCATCTTCTTTATTAGCCAAATGGAGACATCATTTAAAAACCATATAATAGGGTAAAGGATGATGTAGAAAAAACGTAAGGGACGGGCAATAAACAGGGTGCTTTCCAAAGGTTTCAAAATAGCCAGCGTTTTGGGTGTACACTCGCCAAGCACGATATGCAAAAAAGTGATTATGGAAAAGCCTACCGCAAAAGAGATACTGTGTTTGATGGCTAAGTTATCTATCCCCAATAAACCCATCAGTGGCTCCAGAATAGCTGCAAAAACGGGCTCGCCAATCCACCCTAATCCTAAACTAGCCAAGGTAATTCCCACTTGGGTCGTGTTCAAAAACGGGTTGATATGTCGAACAATATATTGGGCCGTTTTTGCCCGCCTATCTCCGGCATCGGCCTTAAGGTTCAATTGTGTGTTTCGAACCTTTACAATGGAGAATTCTGCTGCGACAAAAAAAGCGTTCAGGGCAACAAGGAAAAAAACCGCAAGGATCTTAACCAGGATCATTATGTACCAATCCGCACTCAGATCTGAGCTCATAGAGGCAGATGCCGATAAATCGCCAGTTATGGTAGAGAGAATCATGCTAGAGATTTAATTTCCCAAAGATGGCTCCTAATATATCTTGTAATGTTACTATGCCCAACTCTTTCCCCTCATTATCCATAATAATAGCCATTCTTTGTCCGCTTTTTTGCATTTTCGAAAGAGCTTCATGCAAATGAAAATCAGGGTGAAAAAAGAGCGGTGGATTGATAAAGTCGGTCACCCTTTTCACATCATCCACATCTTCCTGGTAGATGACTGTTTTCATTGAAAGAATTCCGACCGTCCGATGCTCTCCGCCAACGTAGACTTGATAAACGGGCAAACGTGTAAAACCTGTTTCTCGAGATGTTTGTATAGCTTGTGCCAGGGTATAGTGGGTAGGAACACCCTTAACTTTTGGCATGGGTATGTACATCTCCTTTAATGTCATATCAAAAAAATCCATAACATGCTCAATCATAAAACGCTCCTCTTGAGTAATATCAGGATCAGAGTTTCTCATCAACCGTCTAAGTTCGGCACGATTAGAAAGAATTTGCCCTCCATAAGACATATTTCTACGCTTCCAGAACAAAAAAGACGCAGCCAGAATAAGACACTTCACTAACGGATACAGCAATACATAAGCAACTCGAAAAACAGGAAGTCCCAATGAACAGAAAAGCTGAGGTTTTTTTCTGAAAATGGTTTTGGGAATTAAATCACCAACAAAGTAAAGAGCCACCAGGCAAACTAAAATGATAAGGAGGAAGTAAGGCTTTGGGTAGCGGTAAAAAGTAACCATCAGAATGTAGACGGAAAAAAAATTGGCTGCAGTCCCTCCAATGAGGTTAACCCAAAGGAACATTTCAGGGTTTTCCAGGTAGCGCAAAAGAGTTTGAGCCGATTTATTCCCTATCCGCGCGCTGCGGTGGAGTTTTAATGGATTTAAGGCAAGCATTCCTGCCTCCATGCCAGAGAAAAGAAAGGCAGCCATTACCGAAAGGAATAAAAAAAAGGTTGTTAAAGTGGGTGTCAACTCACTCATATAGTTATGGACGCTTGATAACTTCGAGGCCGGGAGCTTTGTGTCTGTTTTGTAATTCTCACTTCCCGGATTTTAGCAAACTCTACAGAAAGAACCGTAAAGGTATAGCCACAGTATGAAACAGATTGATTAATGTGGGGAACAATTTCTAATTGGTTTAGCATGAGCCCTGACACTGTTTGGATAAAAGTGGGAGCCTTAATTTCAGGACACTCAATGCGCAGGTCTTCCAGCAAAAGAGAGCCATTTACTCTCCAAGTTAAGTTCCCCTCCCGTTGGATCATGGGGCCTTGGTCTTCACTCTCGCTGCGAATATCTCCCACAACTTCTTCTAGAATATCTTCCATCGTGATAATGCCACTGGATTCTCCAAACTCATCCAAAACAACAATCAAGCCAGGCTCATAGCGCTGAAAACTTTTCAAGAGTTGCAGAAGATTCATACTATCCGGAACACAAGGGGGAATGTCTAATGCATCATCGGGCATATTTGCGAAATCCTGGCTCATCAAAAGGTCCTTCGTATTTAATATGCCAGTCACGTCATTAGTCTCCTCATTGTACAACGGCAAACGGCGGTGCTTATATTTCCTTGCCGCCGCAATCATCTCAGTCAGCGTCGCTGTCGATGGGATGTATGCAACCTGTGAGCGAAGTTTCATAACATCTTTAGCAGTATGGCAATCTAAAGAGATAATTTGAACAATAAAATTCTTTTCGTTGGGACTCATGGCGCCTTGTTGACAGGCAAGCTCCAATACTTCTTTATACTCTTCAATGGAGAGCTTCGTTGGAGAAGGACGTTCCTGCGAAAGTTCATCAGTTTTCACCGACTGGAAGCTGGGTCCCTTGGATGAAAAGAAACAAAACAATTTTACCAGAGGCATAAGAGGCCACAATATGGGGGCCATCTTCAAAGACCATATCTCCGGATGTCGCATGGCCAATGTTTTCGGGAAAATCTCACATCCCACAATAATTCCCAAAAGAACCAGCAGAATCCAATAAAAAGGATCGAGCTCGTTCCGCAATATCATCCAGAGAGAAAGAAATGCGATCGCAAAGTTAGCCAGGGTATTAAGAAATGTGAGAGCCGTTAAGGTTTCCTGCGAAAATTTAAGAAAACGCAAAACGGTAGAAACACGGTTAGAACGAATCTCCCTGAATCTTGCAACAAGAGGTCCGTTGAGAGCAAAAAGAGCAGTCTCAGTAAGAGAGCAAGAAAAGCTCAATCCGAACAAAGCAACCAGAATTGCTATCCCGATGAGTTCAGTCATAACTGACTCCTTTTATGTCTATGTTGTGTTATATTCAATGATCGAACAGCCATACAGGCGGACGACTCGACTGCCGAAATAGTATCTCAAAAAATCCGATCACTGACAACCATTTGATTGACGGGTAGCTTGAAGAAAACTGGAC
>CAZSTC010000066.1:0-11276 GCA_964609795.1 uncultured Verrucomicrobiota bacterium | reverse complement strand
GAGGGCGCAAAGTGTTAAAATCCCGGGCCGGGTCGGAAGGAGGCTGGTCAGAGAAATATGGGATTATTTTTTAGAAAAAAGAAGAGGTTTTTCAGGGTCAGGGGATGGCTCTCGCTCATTCTGCTTTTGGGTTCACTTCTGGCACTCTGGCCTCCGGTTCAAAGCCTTACGGCGGTAACCAGTCTGAGCGATCCGGCCAAGCTGGCCACGCTGGAAAAACGCGGTGCCAATCCGCGGGTTAATAAAATCGTCTACTGGCTCAACCTTTCCGAGGAATGGCATGTTTCCCCTGAGCTCATCACCTATACGGCGCTTCTCCTCAACGGCACCCATGGGGACCACGGCAAGCTCGTCGCCCGTACCGTATTGCGCAATCTCAAAATCGCCCGTGAACTGGGACTCCTCACTGTGGAAAACAAGGCCAAACTCCGTCGTGGCAATGCCGCCACGATCACGCTCGGACCCTACCTGGGCGAGCAGGTGGAGATCGACCATATTGTCCCGGTGAGTCTGGCTCCGGAAGTGGGCAACGACCTGGCGAACCTGGAAATGATGCCCAGCAGCCTCAACCGGATGAAATCCGACCGGGTCGGCGAGCGGCAACTCTCCTATGCGGAGGATTTTTTTCGGGCAGGTCTAATCGACTCTGAATCTTATGAGCGGGTCCGGCGCAAGGCCGTTCTGAGAGCCCCAGCCACCACGCCCGCATTAATCCCCTGAAAAGAAAAAACCCGCGGGAAGATCATCCTCCAGCGGGCTTGAAATTAATTCTTAAACGCTTCCCTTAGAGCAATTTGCTCAAAAGCTCCTCGTTTGTTTTGTACTTCTTGAGCGCACCGATCAGGGTTTCCATCGCTTCGACGGAATTCAGGTCCACCATGGAGCGGCGCAGCTTCCTGACGGCCTCGATCTGGACGCCCGGATAAAGTTTTTCCTCTTTTCGAGTACCGCTGCGGGGAATATCGATAGCCGGGAAAAGGCGGCGATCTGCGAGCTTGCGGTCCAGAATGAGCTCCATGTTACCGGTGCCCTTGAATTCCTGGAAGATAAGCTCATCCATTCGGCTGCCGGTTTCCACCAGGGCCGTTGCAATAATGGTGAGCGAGCCGGCAAACTCGATTTTACGAGCCGCGGCGAACATCTTGCGGGGAATTTCCAGCGCGCGTGCATCGACACCACCAGTCATGGTACGGCCTGAGCCGCCATGGGCGCTATTGTAGGCGCGGGCGACACGGGTCAGCGAATCCATGAGGACGATGACATCTTTGCCGCCTTCAACCATGCGGCGGCAGCGCTCGATCGTAAAGCGGCTCAAGCGGACATGCGTCTCCAGGTCCTGGTCATTGGAGCTGGCGACCACTTCTGCTTTTACGGAGCGTTCAAAATCGGTTACCTCCTCGGGCCGTTCATCGATGAGGAGCACCATCACGTAGACCTCGGGATGGTTCTGGGCAATGGCGTTGGCGATCAGCTTGAGAATCGTCGTCTTACCCGTGCGCGGCGGGGCAACGATGAGGCCGCGGGTGCCTTTGCCGATCGGGGTGACCAGGTCGATGATTCGTGTTTCGAACTGGTCTGGCGTGGTCTCGAGTCTAAATTTCTCGACCGGATCGATCGTCACAAGATTCTCGAAGCGAGATGCTTTGATGAATTCATCATAGGGCATTTCATTGACTGTGATAACCTCCTTGAGCTGTGGGCTAGTGCCCCGATGAGGAGGCTGCAAGCTTCCGTAGACAAAAGAGCCCTCACGCAGAGAGCGCCTTTTAATCGTGTCCGGAGTCACGAAGATGTCCGTCGGCTTTGGCTGGAAACGGTTTTCCTCTGAACGTAAAAAACCAAAACCTTTTTCTGATATTTCTAAAAAGCCTGACCCAAACTCTGGGATTTCGGCTACTGTCTTACCCATATAAACGCAGATAACAGCGCAAAGAAGCGCGCTTTTTTGTACTATAAACAGGTATGCTTCATGCAAACAGCCAGGCAAACGAAAAAGAAAACCTAGAGAATGATTGAGAAACGTACCACTTTCCTTGACCTTGGCGCCGGGCTCTGAGGAGTTTGATAAACTCCGAACCGCTTGATCCAGCCCGGTTCCGCTTTCAAAAATACTTCAAATTGCGAAAAGAGGCAAGAGATATTTTCATTTAAAAAATGACTGCATTTCAAAACGGATCATGCTAAGCTCTCCAGACGACGCAGAAAGCGCTCCGATTGGCTCAGACAAAAATTACAGGTTATGGAAAATTTTCCCCTCGTAGATGCTGTTCCACTGCCCGCGCCGGTGGTGATATTCAAGATATTGCTGCTCATTACCTCTTCTCTTCACTTTGTCGCCGTGGAAGTATTGCTGGGCGGGATATTGCTGGCGGCGCTTATAAACCGGGTCGCTCCCTCTCAATCGCGATATTCAGTTGAGGGCCGAGATCGGCTTTCGGCGGCTTGGGTGATGGCCAAACAGCTTCCGGTGGTGATGACCTTCGTGATCAATTTCGCCGTCCCTCCCCTTCTCTTCAACCAAGTACTTTACGGCAGCGCTCTCTATACCAGCAGCGTTCTCCTGGGAGCTTACTGGATTTCCATCGTGGGCTTCCTGATGTTCTGCTATTGGCTTCTCTATAGATTCGCGGACCGCTGCTCCCGTGGGGATTCGGCACTCTGGGTCGGCTTCCTGGCGTGGATGGCGGCCGCATCCGTGGGCAAAATCCTGAGCATGAACACGACGCTGATGCTCCGGCCCGAGGTCTGGCAGCAGATGTATTCATTAAACGCACTGGGACTCTTTTTCGCGCCTGCCGATCCGACCATGGTGCCGCGCTGGACCTTTATGATTCTGGGCGGATTGGTCGGTGCCGGTGCCTGGATGCTCTGGCTGGGCTCCAGACCTTCCCCGACTCCTTCGGTGAGGGAGTACCTCTCACGGCTGGGCGGATACCTGCTCCTGGTGGGAGTTCCGGTTCAATTACTGACCGGATACCGTGTCTGGATGGTGCAGCCGGAGTATGTCCGGGAGGCGTCGCTGCAGAGCGGGCTCTTCGGGGTAAGCTGGCCGCTATTCGTTCTCTGCTGGGTAGCGCTCTGGGTGATCGGGTTCAATCGGGTCAAATGGAACGGCTCGATCAGGCTCTCGGGCTATCTGGCCGCAATTCTGGGCGTGGTCGGCTTTTTCTTCATGGCCGTGGCACGCGACGCGATCCGGGATATTACGCTGGCAAATAAAGGCTATGACGTTTGGAAACGCTCGGCCGATGCACAGACGGACTACCTGATACTGGTTCTCTTTTTACTCCTTTTCATCGTGGGGCTCTGCGTGGTCGCCTGGTTGGTCTGGGCTTCCTGGAAGAGCAAACCCAAGTCGGACTTCATAACTGAAGCCGCCCCGGCCAGGGGGTATCTGGTCCAAACGGCACCCAAGCCGCAAAAAGAGGAACCGCAGAGCTGCAGTTGCACTATGAGCCGAAGCGCATTCCTGGGGACCGCCCTGACCGGTGTGGGCCTGCTCTATGCCGGCGGAGTCAGCTACGCTCTTTACCGCTATCTGGGCCGGCCGGTGGAATCGGTCCTCGCCGATACGGAAGAGGCACCCACCGAGCAGACGGCCGATGGAGCTTTCATCCTGAAGGGCGCAGCCAAGATTCCGGTACAGTCGATGATGACCTTCACATTCAAGAGGCGCTTCTCGGTACTGATCCATCACGCCGATGATTCCTGGGCGGCCATGGACGGCATCTGCACGCACATGGGCTGCAAGGTGCGCTATGAACCGGATAAAGACCGGGTTTTCTGCCCTTGCCATGACGGTGTTTTTGATTCAAAAACGGGCCTGGTTCTCTCCGGACCGCCCGAGGCCCCGCTGCCGCTTTACAAAGTCGAGGTTCGGGGTGAGGATATCCTTATCAGCTAGAAAAACAGAAAACTGATTTTAAGATTATGAATTATCCATTTTGGGACGTACCGCTCATAGGAGCCGGCTGGGTGATTGGAATCATCTCCATCTTCCATGTCATGATCTCGCATTTCGCCGTGGGGGGCGGCCTGCTCATCCCGATTCTGGAGCGCCGGGCGCTGGACCTCAAAAGCCCGGAGTGGATGGATGCTCTCCGCCGGAACATGCGCTTTTTCCTGATCGTCACCGGTGTCCTGGGGACCGTCTCGGGTGTCGGCATCTGGTTTTCAATCGGGCTGGCACAGCCGACCGGGACCAGCGCGCTCATTCATATTTTCGTATTTTTCTGGGCTGTTGAGTGGGTCTTTTTCCTCATTGAGCTCGCCAGCGCCGCCATTTACTACTACTCCTGGGGGAGAATCTCCGAGCGGCTCCACGTGGCTCTGGGTTGGGTCTATTGTGTGAGCTCCTTTTTCACCCTCTTCGTCATTAACGGGATACTCTCCTTCATGCTGACGCCCGGTCAGGAATGGCTTCAGGCTAATGGAATGCGTGAGTTTTCGGGAGCCGTCCTCTACGCATTCTTCAACCCGACTTTTTGGCCGAGCCTCCTCATCCGCTTCCTGGCGTGTCTTTCACTGGCGGCGGTCTTCGTGCTGATGTCTGCCAGCCGCATCCGGAGCGAAATGGAGCCGGTTTTGAAAGCAGGCATCTTGCGCTATCTCTTGCGCTGGTTCGTCCCGGGGCTTCTGCTCCTGCCCATCGGGCTATTCTGGTTGCTTCATTCGCTGCCTCAGTCGCAACTGAACCTCCTGAAAATACCCGAGCTCAATCTCATGCCGATTTCCCTGACCGTGATCTTTGCTTCGGTCCTGACCGCCGTGGCGGCCTTCATACTGGTCTGGCCCCGTCCGCTCAAGTTCAACTTAACCCGCGCCTGGATTCTAATTGTTCTGGCAGCAGTAGTGGTTTCTGCGGCGGAATACTCCCGGGAAATGCTGCGTAAACCTTTTGTGATCGTCGGCTACATGTATTCCAACGGGGTACGCGTGCAAGATGTGGAACGCTTCAACACGGAGGGCTACCTCACTAAGAGCCTTTGGGTCGATGAGGAAAACGATTTTGCGGCAGGCAAGGCCATGTTCCGGGGGCAGTGCATGATCTGCCACACCTGGAGCGGCTATCGCTCCATGGATAAGCTCCTGAAAGGCCGCAATAAGGAGAGCCTCCAGAGCGTGCTGGATATGCTCCATGAATACAGCCCTGAATATCGCTTCACACAGTATATGCCGCCTCTGGTGGGAACACTGGCAGAGCGGCGGGCGCTGGGCGTCTGGCTGGAAAATAAGGCTCAGCTCAAAGGAGCCGAAGAAGAGAAAAAATAGAGATCCGCAAAACCGCTAGAAATCTCTAATGGGAATCGAGCCACTGATTCCTCAATCTGCGGGCATTGCTGAAAAAGGAGCGGATATTCTCCGGGGATTCGGTTTTAAAGGTTTCCCTCATGCTCTCGAGCGTTTCGATATAAGCATCTATTTCAGAAAGCACCTGCTTGCGGTTGGTGAGCACGATATCCCGCCACATATCCGGCGAGCCCGAGGCCACGCGCGTCGTATCCCGAAAGCCCGAGGCGCAGATTTGTGCCTGAACATCGGAGTTATTTTTACCCAGCACGTGATCGACCAGAGCCGTCGCGATCAGGTGAGGCAGGTGGCTGGCACGGCAAACCAGTTCATCATGATCGGCGGGTGAAAGGCAGACCGTCCTGCATCCGACTTTTTCCCAAAGTTCCTCCACCCGGCGCAGTGCCTCCGGGGAAGTCCGCTCCGTGGGTGTGAGGAGGCAGATCGTATTGCGGAAGAGGTCAAGATAGGCGTTGATGGGACCCGTTTTTTCCGAGCCTGCCATGGGATGCGAGCCGACAAAGTGGACTCCGGCCGGTTCAAAAATTGTTTCGAGCTCAGAGACCAGTTCCCCCTTGGTGCTGCCGACATCGGTCACAATCGTTCCCGCTTTGAGGAAAGGCAGCGAGGCCCTTGCCAGAATGGGTATTTGGGAAACCGGCACGCAGAAAATAACCAGCTCCGCATCGGCGAAAGCCTCTTCCATGGAGAGCGTGGCACGAGTGACCACTCCCACGCGGGAGCACTCTTCGATACTCCCGACACGGCGCACGTAACCGACCACTTCACGAGCCAGACCGCGCGTTTTGAGGTTCAGCCCCAGGGAGCCTCCCAAGAGACCGACTCCCGCCAGTGTGACTTTATTAAACATTCTGTTTTCTCTTTTTATCGTGGCAGTATTTAAGACCTTTGGGGTCCGCTATATTCCTTCGGGTCCGACGATGCTGATGACGCTCTTCTCCGGGTTCAATATCTGCCGGGCCGCGTTCTGCACCTCTTCCAGAGTGACATTCCGGATCAGCTCGTCTTCCTTCTGGGCGAAATCATATCCCAAACCGAGGAGCTCATGGACGGCAGCCGTTCGGGCCACCGCTCCGATATCCTGCTGGCTGATGGCGCGCTGACCGAGCAGCTTGGCCTTGGTGCGGTCGAGCTCTTCGGGGCTCAAACCTTCCCGGCAGAGTTTCTCGGCTTCCGAAAAAATTTCCTCCACGACACGCCTGGCCTGGGCCAATTCCGTTCCCGCATAGAAACAGAAGTAACCGGGCAGGATTCCGCTCTGCTCATAAGCGCCGACATAGTAGGCAAGGGCCAGCTCTTCGCGGATTCTCATAAAGAGACGCGAGCCCAGACTGCTGCAGGACTCCTGGAGAAGAAGAATCGGGTAGACCAACGGGTCGCGGATGCTTACGCTCGGATAACCCACGCAGACCACGGCCTGTTTTTTATCCTGTTTTTCGAGAATCTCTCTGCGGCCCGTTTTAAAGGCGGGCGGCTCTGGGAATCTGTTTTTGCCGTTGGGCTCCCAATTGAGCCACTTTTCCTGCAGGGCTTTGAGGATGACTTCTTCCTCCTCAATATCTCCAAAGACGGAGAGGACGGCGTTATCCGGGCGCACCAGCCGGCTCCAATGGGCCTTCACGTCCTCCTGGGTCACGGTACGGATGCACTCTTCTCCGCCGCTGGAGCTCAAACCAAAAGAGACAGGGCCGAAAAGCTCGGTCCTCATCCGCTTGAGAGTATAGGAGAGCATGTGATCTTTCTCGGCGCGAATATCGGCAAGGATCATCCCCCGCTCCAGCTCCAGCGCTTTGACAGGGAATACCGGATTGAGGACCACATCGCTCAGGATATCGAGTCCGAGCTCAAAATCTTCCTTGAGAACCTGCACCGAGAAACCGAAAGAGCTGTGGCCGGACCAGCTTTCGATGCTGCCTCCGACGCTTTCGATCTCTTTAGCGATCTCTTCGGCCGTGCGGCGAGCGGTTCCCTTGAGCATCAGGCGGTTCATCATCAGGGTGTAGCCGTTGGTAGACTCCTCTTCCGCGCGGAGACCTCCCTCAAAAGCCAGACGGAATTCGATAAAAGGCAACCGGTCATCACGCCGGCTCAGGATGCGCAGACCGTTGGGGAGGACGCTTTTCTGTACCTGGCCAGAGGCGCGTTGCTTCTGAGCGGATGCTTCCGCCTGAGCGCTGCCCTGAGGCATAAGACTGTAGAGAACCCTGTTCTGATCCCCAAACCAGGTTTTCGCAACTTGAAGCACCTCTTCCGGGGTGACTTTCTGGATTCGCTCCAGGCTCCGGCTTGAGAAATTCAGGTCGCCGGCTCTGAGCCAACTGCCGCCCATCTCGGTTGCCTGACCCGAAGTCGTCTTGAGCGCTGAGAGCAAACCGACCACGCACTGCTTCTTCACCTTTTCAAGCTCATGGAGCGGCACGGGCACAGTCCTGAGCTTTTCTACCTCTGCCAGAATTGAGCGAATCGCCTCTTCGTATTTTTCTTTTTCAATTTCAGCGCTGATCCCGAAGAGTCCCTGCTCACCCGGTGCGTAAATCCAGGAATCCACCGCCTGAACCAGGCCGATTTCCTCACGGATTTTGCGATAAAGACGGGAGCTGCGGCCGCTGCCTAGAATCCCGGAAATGACCCCCAGAATCGGGATATCCGGGTGCAGCGCATGGGGAATATGCCAGGCCAGATGCGTCCGGCAGAGCTCCACCACTCCGGGCTCCTCCACAATGCGGGGACCGGTCTGAGGCGGCTCCGGCGGCAATACCGAGGGAGGAATAGCGCCGCGCTTAACGGTGCTGAAGGCGCTGCGTATCTGTGCTTCCACGGCCTCTGAATCGATATCGCCGACCACGACGAAAAAGAGGTTATTAGGAGCGTACATCAGGCGGTAGTAATCCAGCAAATCTTCGCGGGTGAATTTCTCAAAGATATCCTTGTAGCCGATGACCGGGTGCCGATAGGGAGAGACCTGGTAAGCGATTTCAAAGAGTCTGCGGCTCGAACGGCGGTCCGGGTCATCCTGGCCCATATCCATCTCCCTCAAGATCACCTGCCGTTCCTTCTCCAGCTCGTCGGCCGGGAGCGTCGCATTGCACACGATGTCGCAGAGAATATCCACCGCCACGCTCACGCCCGCCGAGGGAATATCAATGTAGTAAAGGGTATAGTTGAAGGAAGTGCAGGCATTCATCTGGCCGCCAGCCGCCTGAACCTCCTGGTCAATACGCGAAGCGGGCCGGGTCGTCGTCCCTTTAAAGAGCATGTGTTCGAGCACGTGGCTCATACCGGCACCCATCCAGCGGCCTTCATCCACACTGCCGGCGCGGGCCCAGGCTTGAACCGTCGCCACCGGCGAGCTGTGATCCTCTTTGAGGATTACCACCAGACCGTTTTCCAAATCCACCCTCTTGACTCCGGCCGGGAGCCCCGTTTTCGTATTCTCTATTTCCATAGGTCTTAATTATCCGGAGGCGCTGATGGCCCTTTTCCGGACACCCCGCTCAACATCACGGCCTTAGTATAGAGCAGCCGGGAGCCTCAAAGCAATCCCGGGGATACTTTTCCGCTTTTCCATACTGGGATTGCATTATACCGGCTGTTCGTGGATAATAGCCCGAGGTTGCAAAGCCGGGTACACTTATTATGTATTCATTATCTACCTGTTGGAACGCAAAGAGACATACAGACGGACGCGCCATGCTCGAAGAGGTCCGGTCTCTGGGCTTTGGTTATGCCGAGCTGGGACATAACACCCGGATCAGCCTCCTGGAGGGCATCCTGGATGCAGTCAAAAATGGCGTGGTAAAAATTTCCAGCGTCCACAATTTCTGTCCTCTGCCGGTCGGCGTGGAGCACTCAGCTCCGAATATCTTCCAGTTCAGCTCCGATGACCCCAGAGAACGCGAACGGGCCATTACCCAAACCAAAAAAACTCTGGAGATGGCCGCACGCCTGGGCGCTCCGCTGATGGTCACCCATTTCGGCTCCATTCAAATCCATGACTACAGCACCAAGCTTTTACCCTTGGTCAAGGCGCGGCTCCAGAATACGCCCCGTTATGAGCGAATCCTCATGGAGGTCAATGAATACCTGGAGATCGCCAAGGATGCCTGGTATGAGCGCTCCTGCCAAGCGCTGGAGGAGCTGATCCCGACGGCTCGCGAGCTGGGAATCAAGATCGGCATCGAAAACCGGGAAGGTCTCGAAGAGCTGCCGTTAGATTCCGACTTCCAGTTTCTCTTCAAGAAATATCAGGACCCGGAGGTCGTTTACTGGCACGATACGGGCCACGCACAGATCAAGGAGAACTACGGCTTCATCAATCAATTTTTCCATATCGATAACCTTTGCTCGCGGATGTTCGGACTCCATGTCCACGACTGCGCCTACCCTAACGGCGACCACTGCCCTCCCGGAGAAGGAACCGTCGATTATGAACTCCTCAAGCCGCTCATTAAGCCCGAGCACCTCAAAGTGATCGAGCTCAACCCGTACGTGGAGGCCGAGCGGCTGCTCAAAGGTTTTGAGCATCTCAGAAAAATCTGGGGAGACGAGTGAAATCCAAGCGTGCAATCCTCAGTATGGCAGGGCGAATCGGCATCAGCGCCCTTCTGTTGCTTTGGATTTTTCACGCCATCTTCATGGAGCAGGGCAAGCTCCTGGCCGCCTCGGGAGCCTATCACTGGCAGGAGCTCTCCCGGTGGGAGCAGTGGCGCATGGCCTGGAGCATCGGCCCCGGTGCGCTCTATGATATCCTGGTGCTGACCCATTGGGCCTACTTCCTCCCTTCCCTCCTCTGTGTCGGCGCGACCGTGACGCTCGGCGCCTGGCGCTGGCATCTCCTCTTGAGGGCTCAGGGAATCGCCGTCACGTTCCGGAAAACTTTTCAGATCAGTATGATCGGCCAGTTCTTCAACGGTTTCCTGCTGGGCTCCACCGGCGGCGACGTTCTCAAAGCCTATTACGGCACACGCGAGACCGAAAAGAGCAAAACCGAAGCGATCACAACCGTCTTCGTGGACCGGCTCCTGGGGCTTTTTTCCATGCTGCTTTTTGCCGTTTTCTTCATGCTCCCCAATCTTCATCTGCTCCTGATCAATAAGCGGCTGACTCTCCTCACGCTCTTCACACTGGGGATGTTCTTATCTTGCCTGGTCCTGATTTTCGCCGCCGGCCATGGGGGATTGCTCTCGCGGATTCTGGCGCGCTTCCAGAAGCTCACCCATATTCAACGCTCGCTGGAAGCCTGCAAAAAAACGGCCCGCCAGCCCCGGCTGATGCTCAAAGTCTTTCTCCTCTCGATGCTCCTCAACGGATTCTGCGTGGCTCAGTTCGTCCTCGTCAGCCGCGACCTCGAGCTCAATATCGGCGTGACACAACTGGCGGTGATCGTGCCGATGATTATCTGCATCTCTTCCATTCCCATTACCCCCAGCGGGCTGGGCGTCCGGGAGAACCTCTACGTCATCATGCTGGGCGCTCCGATGCTGGCCATTCCACCCACCAAAGCGCTGGCTCTTTCCCTGATCGCCTATGCTGGCTTCCTCTGCTGGAGCGCACTGGGCACCTTCTTCTACCTGGCCTACCGCTCCACCAGCAAAAGCCAAATCGCCAATCCGCCTGACAAATAGCCCCGGCTCTTTCCTCTTCGAAACGGCTTCTCAAGTAAATTGAGAAATTTTCAAAAAAATACTTGATTTTTATTTGAGAAGGCGTATGGTGCCCCTAGATTTGTCTTTTCAGGGAAATTCTGTCCCCAAAAAGGGAACCGATATGAAATTTTTTTCTACTAACCGGCATAATAAAACAGCGAGTTACATCGCTCCTGTCGCAACTGCAATTGCGTTTCTTTTCGCCGCAAATCTTCAAGCCCAGCAATACCCCGCAGAAGAGGGGTATGCCTTTGAGGATGCTCAATATCTCTACAAATGGGTAACTCCGGAATATCCTCCTCTCCCGGATGTAAAAATCGA
>CAZSTC010000065.1:0-11360 GCA_964609795.1 uncultured Verrucomicrobiota bacterium | reverse complement strand
TCGTTATTTTGTAACTCGACAAAGAAAAATTTATGATGCCATCTATTTAGCCAGAATAACTCCTTTTAAGCGCCATGAATTGGCATTAGATATTCCACGCTTACTTCTTATCGGATCCTATTCGCAGAAAGAACAGAATTATGCAAAGGGCATACTTGACAAATTCAAGAATAATGCTACCCATATAGAGAAGGTTAGAGGCATCTTTATGTTCCGATACATCAATCAGGCGAAAGTTGGGCTAGGGCTTTCTGAGGAGGAAGGAGCAATGTACGCTGCTACTGAGTATGGTCTTTGCGGAGTGCCTTTAGTGACAACTCGGAATAAAGGAGGCAGAGAGCAGTCCCTTAGTCCCGACTATGTTAAAGTCATTGAAACTGATTATCCTACGCCTCAAAATGTTGCTGAAGCGGTAGAGCATGTTTCAGAACAAAATTTTTCTCCCGCAATAATTCGAAATTCGACTATTCAAGTTTTAAAACAGCATAGAAACCGTTTCGAAGAATTGATGCGAAATATCTATACAGAATCTAATGAAGGAAAAGAGAGTGATCTTAGAAGAGCTATTAATTTTCCTCATAAGTTTGGACTCAGATGTCGAGTCTGGCCATTTTTTAAATACTTCCGAGGGATGAAAATCAATAAGTAATTTTCATACTATATACTTTTTTATATGAATGATAAACTGACTTTAGTCATTCCTTGCTACAACGAGGAATCAATTATTGATAATACCATTCAAGAAGTTTTAGTTCATTTAAATGAATTAATTTCATCTGGTAAAATTTCAACTGAGAGTAATATTCTTCTAGTGGATGATGGTTCTACAGATAAAACTTGGGAACGAATCACGGTTTTGTGCAAAAAACATTTGGCAGTTCGTGGTATTAAACTGTCTCGAAACAGCGGACATCAAACGGCTTTGATAGCGGGACTTATGGAAGCTAAGGAAAAATGTGATGTTACCATTTCATTAGACGCTGACTTACAAGACGACATCAATGTTTTAAAAGATTTTATTGATGAGTATAACAGAGGGAGCGATATCGTCTATGGTGTGCGTTCCGATAGGTCGTCCGATAGCTTCTTTAAGAGAGCCTCAGCAGAGTTTTTTTATCGCATCCTTTCTTTTTTAGGCGTTAAGTCAATATTTAATCATGCTGATTACAGATTAATGAGCAAAAGATCTCTTAATATTTTATCCCAATATAAAGAGACTAATCTCTATATCAGAGGAATTATACCACTTATTGGATTCAAACACTCTATCGTTTTATATAAAAGAAAGCCTACAGAAAGGCCTACTCATTATTCTTTTTTAAAAATGTTACAGCTTGCATTGGATGGAGTTACTTCATTCAGTATTAAGCCGTTAAGATTTATATTTACTTTGGGGGTTTTAATGTTTTTTGTAAGTCTTTTTCTATTAGGATATGCAGGTTATGTTAAATTATATGGAAATACTGTTCCAGGATGGACTTCTTTGATGTTCACTGTTCTTTTCCTTGGTGGAATTCAGCTCTTTTGCATCGGAATTGTCGGAGAATATATTGGAAAAATATATTCAGAAGTTAAAGAGCGACCACGCTATATCATTGAAAAGGATACACATATTAATTCTGTTTAAATATTATATTATTTATATGAAAAATATAGTTTTAAATATTTCTTCTTTCTGGGATAAGTTAGTTCGAAAGTACGGAGATACTTTTTTTTATCCAGCCCTCCTCGGTATACTCGGTTGCATCGGACTCATCCCCTTACTCTATCCTGGCATTCCTCAAGGTCATGACCTTTTTTTTCATCTGTCCCGCCTCCAAGGAATGCTTGACGCCTTAAATGATGGGGTTTTTCCAATCAGAATTAATTTTTCGGCATTAGATGGATATGGATACGCCTCTGGTCTCTTTTATCCGGATTTCTTTGCTTATATTCCTGTTTTTTTAGCGAAAATGGGACTTCCACTTTTAGCTTCATACAAATTATTTATTTTTATTTGGTGGTTTTTTGCCTCTTTCAGCATGTATTTCGCCCTTTTAAAAATGGGTATTGAAAAATTTGGGGCCTTTGCAGGTGCTCTTCTCTATGGCTGGAGCAGCTATTTTGCAACAGATATTTTTAATCGAGCTGCTTTTGGTGAAGTTTTGGCATTTCCATTTATTCCAATGGTTATTTTAGGCTTATTCAATCTAATCTACGCAGAACCCAAAAAATGCTTCCCTCTTATTTTTGGTTTTTCTGCATTATTTTTAGCACATCAGATTACATTTATTTTAATATGTTTAATTTCTTTTTTATGGGTAGCGTTAAACATCACTCGACTCTTAAATAAGCCAGAAAGAATTATTTTCGCATTTATTAGTGTATTCATAACTTTTGCATTGGTTTCATTTTTCTTTTTCCCAATGTTGGAGCAAATGCAATACATGGAATACAACCTCACCACAAAAACTATTAAAGGTACAATTATTGAGAGGGCTGTTCCATTCACAAGACTTTGGCTTGAAATGCCTTACATGAAACTTGAATATTGGATCCCCCCCGGGATAGGGATTATTTTTCTAATCGTTGCCTCTCAGCGGCTTAACTTAACCTTGCCACAGAACATACATAAAAGAGCCGGTGATGGGATGCTTATTATCGGCTTTGGTTGCCTACTGGCAGCAACCAATTTTCTCCCATGGGAGGGGATGATGAAGGTGCTTGCAGGAATTCAATTTCCGTGGAGATTCTATCTTCCGGCAACAGCCTTTCTAGCGGCAGGAGGCGGTTTCATTATCTCTCAGCTAACCCGAAACGAAATACCTAAAATTTGCTACTGGACTTGGATCCTATTAATTGGCTGCGGTTTTGCTTGGTACCTTAACGTAGCATATACCTACGCAGCAAAAATTCACGAAAATAAGATGTTAACCACTTTTTCGCCATCCATGGCTGGACGTTTGGTGGCCAGTGGAGTTCATTACCTCCCGAGCGGAATGGAAATTGAAGATATTGAGGAAAGAGGAAAAGTTGTTCTTTCAAAAAATGTAATTAAGATAAAATCAGATTACGCCAATAATGGAGAGACCACATTATCGTTCGAAGAGAATTCTTCAGATAATCAACTGGAATTTCCGATTATCCCTTACAAAGGATATGCTGCAGAGCTTATATTACCCGGTAATAGTCCAACCGAACTTCCGATTGCGATAAGCTCTAACTCGCTTTTATCAGTGAATATCCCCAAAGAGTATAACACTGGAAAAATACATATTTACTATAGAGGAACTCTTATCCAGAAATTTTCGGCTATTTTTTCTGGCTTGTTTTTGCTTGGAATTTGCGTCTATAAATTGATCTCTGTGAGACGCTACGGCTTTATAAAAACTAAAAACACATCCTCCAACTAGCCGACATCTATTGATATTATGCCCACAGTCAGCATAGTTATTCGGTCTAGAAATGATGCCTCTTTTATTAAACGGGTGTTAGATAAGATTTCAGAGCAAACTTTTTCTGATTTCGAAATCTTGAACTTCGACAACGCGTCAACGGATGGTACCAGAGAAATAATAGCTCAGTATGATAATATCCGTTTATTCTCAATTCCAGAGGGGGGGTATATCCCAGGAAAAGTTTTAAATTTTGCTTTTGAGGAGAGTTTAGGTGAGGTTATCGTCTACAATAATAGTGACTCTATTCCTCTTGATGAGTTTTGGTTGGAAGAATTAATAAAACCTCTTTTAAACCAACAGGCACAAGCCACATATGCACGCCAAGTTCCCCGACCGAATGCCTTCCCTTGGGTTAAGCTGGACTATTCAAGAGCCTTCCCAGAAACACCTTATTCCAAAACTTTTTTTTCAATGGTCAGCTCGGCGACAACACGAAGCACGCTAAAGCGCTTTCCCTTTGATCCAAAAATTTCGTACTCAGAAGATGTTTTTTGGGCAAAGACTTTGAGGGATAATGGACTGAAAATTGCCTATTCGCCAAAATCAATCGTCGAACATTCACATAACTATAGCATTAAACAAGTCCAAAAAAGGTTTTCTGGAGAGGGGTATGCAGACGGTCAAATTTGGAAAAAGGAACAACCCTCTTTTCATTTCGCGAAGGGCCTCCTGGGAGGAATATTCAGAGACTTTTTTTGGCTATTGAAAACGAATCAAATCGCTCAACTTGTGCCTTGTTTAAAATATCGTTTCAAACAAAAACTCTCATATAGGAATGGATTAAAAGATTATTTTAAGAATATTAAAAAATGAGAATTGCAAATATTATAAGACGCTTGTCTTTTTCTGAGTGGGGTGGGACAGAAACTGCTGTTTGGAATTCTTCCAAGAAACTTAAAAACCTTGGAAATGAAATTGAGATTTTGTCCACTACGGCTCTTTGTAAAACAAAAAAGGAACAAAGAGAGTCTTTAGATATTTACAGATTTGGGTACTTTTATCCACAACTTTTCCTTTCAAAGAGCAGTTCATTTTTATTGGATAAAAAAGGAGGAAACCCTTTTTCATTTTCCCTCTATAAACATTTAAAAAATGGAAAATATAATTTGATCCATTCTCATGCCATGGGACGAATAGCTAAAGTTGCACTCAAGGCTGCTCATGAAAAAAATATTCCTTTTGTACTCTCCTTTCATGGCGGAAATTATGACGTTCCTCCTTCAGAATTGGAAGAGATGCAAAAACCCCTCAAAGGAAGTATAGGTTTTGGGAAAATAATTGAACGAATATTTGGTCTTGAAGGCGACATCGTTGCCCAGTCTGACGGAATTATTTGTGTTGGAAAAAACGAATTTGAACTGGTTCGAGAAAAATTTCCAACGAAAAAAATCGCCCATATTGCAAATGGGGTGGATTCCTCCTTGTTTTCTAAAGTTGGTCCAACTAACTTTAAATCAAGATATAATATACCGGAAGACAGAAAGTTACTTCTTTGTGTTTCGCGAGTCGATTATCAAAAAAATCAACGAGCACTAGTTAAGTTAGTCAAAAAACTGGTTTATACGGGTGAAAATGTCCATTGCGCAATTATCGGTTTTGTCACTTCGCCTGCCTATTTCAATGAACTTAAGGAAGATATTTTTCGAGCTGACTTAACAGATCGTTTTACCCTTATAGAAGGACTGCCCCCACAATCTGATCTCCTTATAGATGCATATAAGGAAGCCAGTCTTTTTGTATTACCCAGCGTTCACGAACCATTCGGGATTGTCGTGCTTGAGGCTTGGAGTGCTAAGTTACCAGCAATTGCCTCTGCTGTAGGCGGTCTCAAAACACTCATTCGAAATGGAGAAAATGGATTTCTATTTGACCCATCCGATTTAGGCTCCATGAAAAGAGCATATTTCGATGCTCTTGATAAAAAAGAACTTCTTGTCGAAAATGCATTCAAGGAAGTTTGCGATTATTATTCATGGGAATCAATAACAAATCAGCAACTAGATTTTTACAAAGAAGTTATTTATGATTTTAGGAACAAATAAAGTATTATTTATTTCACAATATGCTGGTTTTATTGGAGGACTAGAGCGATATATTCACTCTGTCGCATCGCTATTGAAAGAAAATGGATTTAAGGTTTATTCTCTTTTTGTTGAGGACACTCAAGAAAAAGAAAGATTTCTTTCCATTTTTGATGCCTCCTGGCACATGAACGAGATTAATCAGATTTCAGAAAAAGATTTTGATTTTACTACTGTTCACAAAATATCTCATCCGAGTACATTCGAAAAAATTTTAGACCGCTTCTCCCCTGCCCTTTTTGTTCATGATCATGACTATTACTGCCCCAAGGGGTTTAAATACTACCCTTATAAAAGGATAAATTGCCATCGGCAGTATGCGCGTTTATTCTGCGCAATCTGTTCTTCTCTTGTCCCTCCCAGACACATGGTTGAAGGGATAAATGCAGCACTGAATAAGAACCTTATCGAATCAGGAAAATTGTTTAAACAGGCAATGTCCTGTAAGTTCTTCGTAGTCCTCTCTAATTTCATGAAATGTAATTTGTTAAAGAATGGTGTAGCTGAAGAAAAAATAAAAATCATTCACCCTTTTTTAAATTTACCACCTCTACCGGAAAGAAAATGGACTAATAGAGATATCCCTCAGATCGTCTTTGCTGGACAACAAGTTATGTCTAAGGGCACCCCTTTGTTTTTAGAAGCCATTTCTAAACTGAGATCAACAGCTTCCGTTCGAATCTTAGGAACTGGCTCTCGCTTAAATGATTTTATAAAATTAGCAGAACAAATGGGAGTAAAGAATCGTATAAGTTTTGATGGCTGGGTGCAAAATCCTCTGGAAGTTTTTAAAAATTCGGATATCGCCGTATTCCCCTCCCTCTGGCAAGAACCCTTCGGTCTTTCTGGAATTGAAGCGATGAGTTGCGGAATCCCTGTTGTTGGCTTCGATGTTGGTGGTGTTTCAGAATGGCTTAAAAATGGATTCAACGGGATTCTCGTACCTGAACGGGACACAACAGCCATGGCCGGTGCGATCGATAAATTACTTATGAATAGTGAGCTACGTCAAACACTCGGATACAATGCTCGCCAAGGCGTCGAAAAAGACTATTCTAAGCAAAAATTTTTGAATAACTTTATAAATCTTATATGAATATTCTAGTTAGTTGCATGGGTTATGATAGCGGCAAGTCTGGCATCTCTACCTACATGAATAATGTTCTCTCAAATTTTAAAGATGCCCCCCATTCCATCACACTTATTCTGGAATACGATAGTGTTGAAAAATTCAAAAATTATAATAAAATAATTGTTCCAAGAATTTTTTCAAAATCACTAATGGGAATGCTTTGGCATTTTTTTGTATTACCTTTCTACACACTCAGAAAAAAATATGACTGCATTTTAATTCTTGCAGCTAGTAGAAGATATCTAGCTTTCAGCAAAATCCCGCAGATTGGCGTAATCCATGATCTATCTCCCTGTCGTATTGAAAAAAAATATGATCCTATACGCATGTTTTATCTCAGAAAATTGCAGCCTTGGCTTGGCAAAAGGATAGATGAAATTGTAGCTATCAGCCAATCTACAAAAGATGATATTGTTCGATATTGGGGCATTATTCCTGAAAAAATTACATTAAATTATAATGGACTGACAAAACTAGAAGAACCTGACGAACATATACAAAATCGGCTTGATCTAAAAAAATATATTCTTTATATTTCTCGAATCGAACATCCCGGGAAAAATCATTTGGGTCTTATTAAGGCCTATGAATCACTACCTTCTTCAATCCGAGATGAATATAAACTTGTCTTAGCAGGTTCTAATTGGAAAGGAGCGGAGGCAGTGAGAGATTATGCAAACCGATCTTCAGAGGCTGAAAGAATAATCTTTACAGGGTTTGTGTCCCCTGCAGAGTTGTCCGGCCTTTATAGACAGGCATCTATATTCGTATTTCCCTCTTTTTCAGAGGGATTTGGATTGCCGCTACTTGAAGCGATGAGTTCGTCTGTACCCTGCGCCTGTGCGAATAACACTTCACTAGGAGAAATAGCAGGAGACGCTGCTCTATTATTTGATCCGAAAAGAAATGATCAAATATCTGACTGTATTCTTCAGATTTTATCTAATAGAAATCTTTCGGATAATCTTATCCAAAAGGGTATTGCTCGCTCTAAACAGTTTAATTGGAACAACCACTCGCTGAAGCTGTTATCGCTTTGTAAAAAGACATACGACAAAAATTCATATTTAAAAATATTTGGAGTCAGATTTTTAAATGGAAGAATGGATGAGATTATTCGGACTATTGACGAAATTATCTACAATAAAAGAAAGAAAAAAATAGCTTTCATCAATGCCCATTACCTCAACACAGCCTACGAAGACCCTGAGCAAATTAATAGACTCAATCGATTTGATTATGTCCTTCCGGATGGCTGCGGTGTTTCTCTGACATGCAAAATGCTTGGATACCGGTATCGAGAAAATCTAAATGGCACTGACTTGCTCCCGTTGCTTTGCAAGCTATTTGAGCAACGCGGGCATACTATGTATTTTTTTGGGTCCGCAGACACTGTCGCTGAGCGCGCTGCTAAAAATTTATCAAAAAAATATCCTAGTCTTAAGATTATTGGATTTAGAAATGGTTTTTTTAATAAGAATGAAGAAGATAGTATTATTTTTAAAATAAACAAATTATCTCCGGATCTACTTATTGTTGGCTTTGGTGCTAAACTGCAGGAAAAATGGATTGATGAACACTTTGACAGACTTAATTGCCGCGTGGTAGCAGCTATGGGAGGAGTCTTGGATTTTTATTCGGGCGACGCACCAAGAGCTCACCCGTTATTGCGCAAAATAGGTTTGGAATGGGCTTGGCGTCTTTATATCGAACCTAAGCGACTTGCAAAAAGATATCTCCTTGGCAATCCACTGTTCCTGTACCGCGTTGCAAAATCCCTTTTTTCACCAAGCAAGAAAGAAGATTAAGGCAGCGGAGCATACCCTTTCAATTTCTTTATATCATCAACAGGTTTACGGTTCCTGATATTTTCCGACGGGAGCCAGGGCGAATTGAGCAGCCAACCTGTTGTCGCTAGAGCGGGAGCTATTGTCTCGTTAACAGTATACTCACTCGCAGCCACACTGTACGACTCCACATTCGAGAAACGCCTCCAGATAGGCCAAAGCTTACTCAACAGAGATGAAAACTCATCTACAGTTAGATTGATGTTCCCTAATGTAGACTCTGAAAAAAGCACTTTAGGCTCGGGAAAAAATTTTCTATCTGTCCTGGCGTCATAAAATAAAGCATGGGCAAGTTTTATATCATCACGGGCTATCCCAAACGTATTCCGATAAGGAGTTATACCTAAAACATACTCAGCGATACCATCCGTATGCGACTGCAAGTCCAGGAACTTTACTGGATAGCTAATACCTAAACCCGATGTCATCGTTTGTCCAAATGGATTCGCACCATTATGCCAATCATTACAAAGATAAACAGCATCTCGATATATTTTTTCGCCTGTCAGCTCATAGGCCGCTACAAAAAAGGACGCATTTCGAAGCGGATGAAAATTTCCCCAGGACATATATGAAACATAACCGTGATCAGCCGGATACCAAGGTATTCGATAAGGATAATTATTATTCAGCCAGTCAAGCCGTTCATGAGCAGTTTTTAAAACCCTTTCTCTATAAGTTTGATGCAGTTTTTTAAACCAATTATCTATGTTATTTCCAAATAACAAAAACTCACTATAAAAAAGTGCAGTATTCCGCCAGGAAATCTCTGCTATATTTTTTTGAACATCTTTTTCCCTCTTCTTTATCTCTTGCAAATATTCCTGTTCTGAGGTCAGCAGGTAGAGATTAAAGGCTGCTTTAAACAGAAAATCAGATGGAACAACCGAACTTTCTTTATAACGATAAGGTGCTTTTTTAAGAACCTTTTTTCCATCAACTTGCTCCTCTACCGGATACATGTAGGTAGCTTCAAAACGATTTTGTGGGTTAATTCCGTACTCATAAGCCTTTTGAGAAGACTTCAAATACAAATCACTAAGGTTATTTTCGCCGGCTTTTTTTAAAACCAGAGCCAGCATGGATGCATGGGCAGCGTATTGCATCGAACTTTCCATTGTTGCGGCTGAGAGATAGTACCGTTGCGAATCTATGCCGGGATCCCAATTTGCAGGGTGACTCGTGGCTTCTATCCAGCCGCCGACAGCACCTGTATCCAATTGAGCCTTTCTCCAAACGTCCATGCCCCAAATAGCCTCGTTGATAATATCCGGGATCCCGTCGCCCGATTCCGGAATATTCAACTGCTCATCTACGAAATTTTCAGGCTTCATCAGATAAACCGCTAATAGAGCATTAACTACTTCATAATGGTAAGGGCGGCGGTCGTAATCTGCCGCGTCGTGCCAGCCCCCACAGACGCCTTCAATCACCTCATCTGTTTGAAGTGTATCAATCAGCTTGAATTGAGAAACAGCAACCGAATTCCCCTCTTCATCAAAGAAACCGCTGTCTCTTTTGGCATCAACAGTATAATGCCTGTTATTTGGGGGAAAATTAGATTTGTATGTGAGTAGGTGACACTTTCCTGAATGCCATTCAGTATAAGGGCTCTCTTTGGCGATACCGCAACGTTTGTGATATAAGCCTTTTGCGTGGACATAAAAAGCTTCACCAATTGCATCCTCTCCTATGGTAAATGTGTGGGATTTGCCTACGGTGGGAATATGAATGTAATATTCACCCTCTTTATTAAAGTTTGAAAAATTGATCTCATAAACATCTTCCCCGGTAAACGGCGTTCCTGTCTTATATGCCGGGTCTGCGATTCTCCGAGAAAGAATTCCTCTATATGCAGTCTTCCCTGTTTCTTTTTCACAGATCGAAAATAGTTTTTGATCCAAACGAGAAAAATCTAAAGCCCCTAAAGTCCCCAGCCATGCTCCGACATAGGCATACTTTTTGCCTGCATCAGTTGAATACCCCAACTGGTTAAGCTTGATTGCCCCGCTAATGTTTTCTTCTTCGTCATAATAAAAATTTATACTCTCTCCCAGAGGATTTTCGAGGCTGTATTCCGTTCCACTTTTAAGAGGAGATTGGAACCGCAAGAAAGCATAGTGGGCAACCTGAGCATTCCGAGTAAGCTGCTCCTCCCCTGTTTTAAAATTGGGCACTCCAAACTGCCCTATAGGATTAACCCAATATCCTGAGCTCAATATCGATGCTTCGGGGAAAAGTTTGAAATCTTCCGAATTATTGTATGCGGCAGCAATTACGGGGCGATATTTGAGGATAATTTCTGCTAATTGAGTATTGTAGAACATGTTTACGGACCATGCGGGAATGTTGGCTGTTTGGCTCACTATCCCTTTCATAAACCCACCGCATTCTTGAATAAAACGTTCTGTTAAGAAATCTGTATAGTCACCGATTAAACAAATAGTTTGGTTGTCGATTATTTCAACTTTCAAAAAACCTCGGATTGGATCCGTAATTTTTGGATCAGGTTTAAAAGATCCACTTTCGTACTTTACTGCAGTAACGGCAGCACGCACGGCATCTCGGACTCCGCCCCGAGGTGAAATACCATGTTTTTCGACAAAATCCTTAGCACGGACAACTTTCTTTTCCAATTTTGCCAACTGAGGCTCAAAAAAAATCAGGGCTAAAGCCAGCAGACCGAGAGCTGCTAGAGATATATTTAATATTGTTTTCTTTTTCACACCCACCACTCTTATATCTCGAAAAATTGAGGAGCCACCCACAGCCCTAATATAAATGAAGGAGTTCAACAGTCAATAATTCTCTGTCGCGGTGAAAGCAAAAGTGAACTGCTGTAGTTAGCAAAAGTGGAATTTGG
>CAZSTC010000064.1:0-11469 GCA_964609795.1 uncultured Verrucomicrobiota bacterium | reverse complement strand
ACGAATCCCGATAGGGAAAGGTCACGGGCACGGTGACAGATGAACATTGGATGGGCACGGAGAGAAGAGCTACGCGTGGGGCCCTCCGGGCACGGAGACAGATGGGTATGGAGGAAGACCTCCGGCGCGTCGAAAGGCTGCGACCCACGGGCTATGGGATGAGTGTGCTCCGCAGCCCTCGATGGGGCCGCATCCAAAAGGGCGGAGATGATCCGGCGGAATTATTGGCCGGGTTTCTTGCCGGTATATTTAATCCACTCGCGGATCCAGGATTGTCCTTCCAGGACGGCTTTGAGAGAGGTTAGGTTCCTGCGGTCGAAGACTCTGCCGGCGGCCTTGCCCCAACGCAGCGATTTGAAGTCGTAGAAGATATCGCTCATGTTGACCGCGATAAACTGGAGGATGGAGGGGTCGCGGTAGCAATCGATCATGCAGACCGTGCAGTGGTCGCGGATCAGTTTGGAGGCGTCGAAATCGTAGATTTTGCACATGGGCGAATGCCAGTAGTGGCAGCGGTAGAGGTCCAGGTTCCAATCCAGATAGAAGTATTTCAAGCCGCCCAGGCAGGGGAAGACTTCCGGCTCTTTGCGGAGATGGCGGACCATTTCCTTGAGGGATTCCAGCGGGTTGACGATCGTAATCTCGCGGCTCTCTTTGAGGGCCTGGAGTTTCTGGAAGACCTCGATCAATTCCTCGACCGTGTAATCGACCAGGTTCGAATCGCTGAAGCTCAGGTAGGAGCTCTCCAGGGGATCGCGCACGGAGATGGGGTAGCTGAAGGTGCAGCGGTCAAAGCCCAGAGAGGTGAGGAAAGGAGGCAGCTTGGTGTAATCGTCAATGAGGCGGCTGGCGGTGATGCTGGCCACGCTCTCGACGCCCAATTCGCGGAAGAGTTTATTGGCGCGGGCGATTTTCTCGCAGACGCCTTTCAAGCCGCGGTTCTTTTCGTGCAGTTCGACGCTCGCCGCATCGATGGACATGATGACGCTGGCGAGTCCCAGGCGTGCATACATGCGGATGTTCTCATCGGTCCAGAGGGAGCCATTGGTGCAGATCATCGGCTGGATGCCCGAATCGGCCGCATATTTGAGCATGGAGGGCAGGTCCTTGTGGGCCATCGGTTCTCCGCCGACAAAGAGGAGGAACCCGATGCCGTTTTTGACACTGATATCAATCGTGTCATAGGCTTCCTGGAGCGTGACGCTCTTGCGGGTTTTGGGGTCAAAGCGGTCGACCGAGAATCCGCAGAAATCGCAATGCGCGTTGCAGACGTTGGTGATGGCAAATTGGAGATAGCCCGGTCCGCCGGTGCGGACGCATTCCTTGAGCAGAGGCCAGAAGCCGGCCTTGCGTTTCACCGGGGGTACGGGTGTATTGAGCTGATAATCTGGGTTTGTGGGGTTACTCATGAGTCGCGGCACCTTCCTCATTCCCGGGGGGGAGGGTAGTATATTTCATCTGTTCGGCCGTGGGGAGGACCAGTTTGCGGAGAGTTTGGATTTTCTCCGTTTCCCGGGAGTCCAAGTGGTAAATTTCCACACTGGCCTGATATTTATTATCGAGGGTGAGCGTATAGCGGTAGAGATCGGACTCCTGGAATTGGAGTTTCTTAAAATCTTCCGAGACCGAGACGGAGGCCATCTTCACCGGAGCGACTCCTTCGGCGGTCCTGTCGCGATAGATATCGTACTGGGAATAGTTGGGGTGGATCAGGAAACCGCGGCCCGAATCGCTCTGCCAGTAGCCGCTCCAGGTCTCTTTGGTGAAGGGCGTATTGGCGAGGAGGTTGGGGTCGAGCTCCGCTCTGTTGGTCAGGAGCGTTGCGGTCTGGTTTAGTCTATTGAGGTAATCTTCCTGAATGCGGGTCACCGGCTTATAGCCCCGGTTGAGATCGCGCAGGAGGTAGAGGGTGCGCTCCACGCGTCCATCTTCGAGCTCGGAGATACCGGCCTCCAGGACGGCATGGATCGACTCGGAGTTGTTTTGCACCAGTCCGATTTTCGTCACCCAGGCCATCAGGAAAATCATCGCTAATGAGCAGAGGAAGGCCACAATCCCGAGAGCCATCCGGAACGTTTTCTGTGCCCGGAACTCGGCGAAGAGCCACAGGAGCGGCAGAATCACCGTGACCAGAAGCGGAATTATAGTAGCGCGTGTCATGTTATTTTAATTTCTCCGGCGGAGGAGAGGTTACGGTTACATTCCGGGCGATTGAATGAGTTCGACCTCATAACCCTCGGGCGCGTCGATGAAGGCGATAATCCTGCCCGAGGCCAGCTTCGTGGGCCCGTCGCTGAATTGGATCCCCAGCTTGCGGATATGCGCGGCAAAAGCCTCCATATCTTTCACGCGAAAGGCAATGTGCATCAGGTCGGGCTGTACCTTTACCGGTTCGGCATCCGGAATCCAGGTGATCTCGATCTCTTCCTCGCTCTCGGGCGCACGCAAAAAGACCAGTTGCGCTCCCCTCGGAGAGGGCATCCGGCGCACCTCCTGCAGGCCCAGCACCTGAGTGTAGAAGCGGACGGTTTCATCCAGATGGCTCACGCGCATCCGGGTGTGAAGGATTTTGGTGACGATAGGAGTACTCATAACTTCAAGTAGGGTTTTATTTGTTAAAGAGGCTCGGCAGCCAGGTGGTCAACCAGGGGATATAGGTGACGAGGAGCACCGTAAAGACGGTGGCCAGGAGCATCGGCACCACGGCTTTCATGATCAGGACCATCGGTTTGCCGAAACGATAGGAGGAAAGGAAAAGGTTCATCCCGACAGGCGGAGTCAGGAAACCGGCTTCGAGGTTTGCCAGGAAAATAATCCCCAGGTGAATCGGGTCGATCCCGAAGGCCAGTCCCAGCGGCGTAATGAGCGGCACGATCACCACGATGGCCGAATAGACATCCATCAGGCAGCCGACGGCAAAGAGCGCCAGGTTCAGGCAAAGCAGGAAAACCCAGGGCGAGCTGATATGGGCCGAGACCCATTCCACGGCCAGAGTCGGAATTTCCGCAAAGACCAGGTAATTGGTGAAGCCCAGTGCCAGACCGAGGATCAGCAATACGCCGCCGATCAGGAGTCCGCATTCGCCCATGGTCTGGGGCAGATTTTTCTTTTCGGGCTGGGTCTTGATGAACTTCAGATCCCGGTAGATCACCGTCTCGACAAAGAACGCATAGAGAGCGGTGAGAGAGGCGGCTTCCACGGGCGTAAAAGTCCCGCTGAAAAGGGCACCTACGGCGACAATCGGGATGGCGAGTTCCCACTTGGCATCCCAAAGCGCGGCAAAAGCCTCCTTGAATTCAAAGGGTTGCCGCTGGGCCCGGGCGCCCTTGGGACCTTGCAGGATTCCCACGGTGGTCATGATCGCGAGCATGATGATGCCGGGGATGAGCCCCCCGAGGAACATCTGCTGGATCGTGACGTTGCCGGCAATGATGGCGTAAAGGATGAGCGGCAGGCTGGGCGGAAAGAGCAGGCCCAGAGCTCCGGCGCTTGTGACGATGCCCAGAGAATTCTTCTCACTGTATTTGGAAGCCAGCAGGACCGGCAGGAGGAGTCCGCCCAGGGCCAGAATGGTAACTCCGGAGGCTCCGGTAAAAGTGGTGAAGAAAGCGCAGACCAGAAAAGTCATGATCACCGTGCCACCGCGGATGCTGCCCACCAGTGCCGTAAAGACCCGGATGAGCCGCTGGGAGGCACCGCCTTCAGCTAGGAAATATCCGGCCAGGGTGAAGAGCGGCAGGGTCGGCAAGGTCGGGTTGGTCACCAGGCTATACTGATCGACCGGCAGTGCATCCACCGTGGAGCCCTCGCTCCAAAAAAGCATCACCGCTGCTCCGCCCAAGGTCACGTAGAGAGGCGCCCCCAGCACCGTTGCCACCAGGAGCAGAATGAGGAACGGCCAGAAAAGGTGCGCCGGGTCGCAGAAAGGTTTGTAGAAAATCCAGAGCAGAGCCACGCTCAGAAGGAGAGAGGCCGCGCGCATCATCCAGTTTTTGCCGCTTCGCCACCAGAGCCGGAGAGTGATCAGCCCGAAACCGATCGGCATCACCATCTGTACCCACCACTTAGGGATGTTATAGGCCAGGATATCGCCCACCGGCCGCTCGCTCATCACGAATTGATAGGAGGCCACGCAGAAAACGCAGGTGATCATCACGGCGAAGGCGCCCGCGAAGAGATTGCTCCAGACTTTGACCGGTTCTTTGAGGAAGGCCGTCAGGGTGGAGATCGAGAGCAGACGCGATTCCCGTGCCGCAATCGCACCTCCCACCATGGCGATAATGAGGGTGATGTGTTGGATCATCGGCTGTGCGCCCGAGATGCCGACTCCGAACAGGCGGCAAATCGCCTCGGCCATGGGCAAAACCATGATGAGTGCCAAGGCACTCACCAGGAGGGCGTTCTCGCTCCGGCGCGAGATGATGAGAATCCGATTCAAAAATGACATACAGCGTTCAAATAGGGCAGGGCGCACCTGCCTCGCAAAAGCCGATTCAAAGTCCCTTTACTGCTGGGCGACTTCTTTTGGAGCCTCTTTTTGTTTCGTGCGGTACTCGGCCAGAAGTTTCATCACTTCATCAAATTTATCGGCCGGGACGATTTTCCCGCGAATGACCGGGTAGACATTTTTCTCCATGAAGCTCGACCACGCATCTTTCTGAGCAGGGCTGAGTTCATGGACCGTGAGACCGCGCTTGACCATGGCCTGGACCGATTCATCGGCCTCAATACGGCTCCGGGCCCGTATCTTGTCGCCCGCTACGTCGGCGGCTTCTCTGAATTGAGCTTGCTGCTCCGGAGTGAAGGCATCCCAGGCTTTTTTGGTAACCACCGTGGCGCCGACCAGGGGTGCATAGTTGATGTCGGTCATGTGCGAGGCCGTCCCGTCAAATTGTCCGGTGAGCGCATAGAGAGGGATTGTCGGCACGGCATCAATCAAACCGGTTTGAAGTCCGGTCAGGATATCGGTGACGGAAAGGGGGATGCCTTTAATGCCAAAAGATTTGATGATGTCCAGGGTCGCCGTGTCGCCCGCCGTGACGAAGAGCTTCAGGTTCTTGGTATCCTCGGGCATGAGGAGCGGCTTCTTGGAAAAGAAACGGACCCAGCCCGCATCGGCCCAGAAGAGAACCACGAATCCCTTTTCCGCGAACTTCTTCTCCAGCTCCGGTTCGAGCTTGGCGCTGATGTAGTCCAGCTCATCAAAATCGCGGAAGACTAACGGCATATTCTGCAGGGCGCCCACGGAGGGCTCGATCGCCTGCAATCCGCCCACCGTCAGCATGGCGGCTTGGAGCTGGCCCACGCGCATCCGGCGGACCATATCGGTCTCGCTGCCCATCTGCCCGTCGGTATAGACGGTGAGGGTGACTTTTCCGCCCGAGGCTTTCTTCCAGGCCTCGCCCATATCCATGACTGTTTTGTGGAAAGTCGTATCCCGCGGCGCCAGGGTGCCCATCCGGAGCTTGGTCTGGGCCTGGGTCTGGGTTTGCAGAAAGGTGAAAAGCCCCAGTGCCAAGGCGGCAGCGCAGAGCGTCTTGAAGAGTTTTGATTTCATTTCTGTTTATTAAATAATTGAGGTTGATTTCTATTCTTCCGGGGGCAGCTCGGGCAGGAACAGGTCATCGGCCTGCGCCAGGAGCCAGCGTGCCCGTTTTTGCATGAGGAGGTTCTCCAGCCGTGCCTCGGGGTAGAGGTCGACATCAATGGCCAGGGCGCTTCCCAAAAGCGATTTAAATTCCTCGGCATTCTGATTCTGGATCGAGACCGATTCGGCCAGCGTCACGTAGGGGCCAGCCAGGAGGCCTTTGCTTTGCCGAAGCGCTCCATCGAAATCACGCCGGATTCGTTCCTCCAAAGTTCCCTCCTCGGGAGCGATATGGGTCCGGACACTTTCAAAGGACATCAGGATAGATCCCAGAACCGGGTTCTCCTCATAGCCTTCCCAGTGGATCATCCACTCGATCATCGCCTCGACATAGGGCAGATCGGCAATCATCTCCGGGCGGTCTTTGGAGAGAGAAATCGCGGCGGCCCAGGGCGAGAGAGTCCACTGAACCAGGTTGCGGTTTTCTTCTTTGGATGTTTTCAGGGTCGCCAGAGCCAGCTCCGGAGAGCTGAAAAAGAGATTCGTGAAGCCGGGCCGGTTTGCCTCCAGACCCTGCAAGCCATAATTGCGGGCCCTCAGATAAAGGTTGCGGGCACGCTCGCGCATCGCACGGGCCTGCTGCAGGTTCTCTGCCTCAATATAATCGGCCTCCATTTGCAGGTAAGCAAATGAATAGCTCGTAAAGCCCTTGCTCAGGGCGGTCAAAAGCGGTATATGGTCAGGCGTCTCAGCCAGGATGGATTCCATCAATTTCAGACTGAAGGGGAGGGCGTCCCGGATGAGCTCCGGGTCATTATCCGAGACAAAAGTACCGCCGGTACTCTGGCTCAGGGCGTCGCCTACCTTCCTCAAGGCCAGTCTCTTGACCGAGCACCCCCCAGCCAGGAGGATCAGAGAAAGCCCCAGGGTGAGAAGAAATGCCGGGCGGCGAATCAGAATGAAAAAATTAACCATTCTCATCGCCTCCATTCTAAGGAGTTGCACTCTCTCAATAAAGAAGATTCCTTTAATATTCGGGGAGTTTTTCAACGTCGGCATCCTTGGCATCCGTGCCGATTGATTGTTGTTCGGGTGTATTCACTGATTCCCTGCGCTCGCGTATCTCGCCTGCTTTTCTTTTTGCGGCTTTGGCTGCCTTCACATAGAGCATTCTCTTGACCGAGCATCCTCCAGATAAAAAGGCGAAAGAAAGCACCAGGGCTACAAGAAAGGTCGGGCGGCGAAGCCGATTCAAAAATTCAACCATCCTCATCGCCTCATTCTAAGGAGTTTGCGGCCCCATAATAAAGAAGATTTCTTTAATTTTCTCGGATTTAAGTCTATATTGATGCTCCGGCGCGCGAGGCCGGAAATACCTTAGAGATTCCTTGAAAAAAAACCTGACAAAAGGCAGTCCCGTCAAACTCATTGTTCTTTTTGCGATTCCCCTTCTTCTGGGGAATTTTTTTCAGCAAGCCTACAATGCGGTTGATCTCATTATCGTCGGGCGTACACTCGGACCTCACGCCCTGGCGGCCGTGGGCTGTACCGGGAGCATCCTTTTTTTTATCATCGGTTTTATTCATGCCTCCTCGGCCGGTTTCGCGATTGTCACGGCCCAGCGCTTTGGCGCTCAGGATGAGGCCGGGGTCCGGAAGAGTTTTTGCACGACGATCATCTGCGGCGCCCTGATCGGTGGGCTCATGACCCTCTTTGGCGTCGTCTATACCGAGGATATCTTGAAGCTCTTGCGGACTCCGCCCGAGATTTTCCAGGATGCCTACCGGTATTTAATCGTGGTCATGGCAGGCATTTACGTCTCGGTCCTCTTTAACGTCCTTTCGAGTACGATCCTGGCCCTGGGCAACAGCAAGACGCCGCTCTTCTTCCTGTCGATCGCCTGCGTTCTCAATATCTTCCTGGATTATCTCTTTATCCTCCACTTCAAATGGGGCGTGGCCGGGGCCGCCTATGCGACGATCTTCTCGCAGCTCCTCTCCGGACTTTTCTGCCTCCTTTACCTCTTGCGGAAACTGCAGTTCCTCATCCCCCGCAAGGAGGATTGGAAGCTCTCGCTGCGGGACCTCTGGGAATCGCTGCGGATCGGCCTGCCCATGGGGTTCCAAGCCAACATCATCGCGCTGGGCTGCATTATCGTCCAGGTGCGTCTGAACGAATTCGGGCCTCTGGCCGTGGCCGCTTTCTCGGCCTCCAACAAAATCGACCTCCTGGCCATCATGCCGATGATGTCCTTCGGTATCGCCATGGGGACCTACGTGGGCCAGAACTACGGTGCCGGCAAGATCATGCGCATCCGCGAAGGGGTCCGCCAGTGCAGCCTCCTCTCGCTTTCGCTGAGTCTCGTCGTGGCGGCAGCGAATATCTTTTTCGGACATCACATCGTGAAAATGTTCATCGGCGGCAATGAGCCCGAAATCGTGGAGATGTCGCGAATGTACCTTTCGATCAACGCCTCCCTGTACTGGGTGCTCTCGCTTCTATTCGTCTACCGCTATACGCTTCAGGGGCTGGGCCGGAGCTTCGTCCCGACCGTGGCCGGCATCATGGAGCTCATTATGAGAGTCCTGGCGGTCGAGCTCCTGGCGGTTCCGCTCGGCTTTGGCGGTGTGTCGCTGGCCAGTCCCCTGGCCTGGATCGGAGCGGCAGTTCCCTTGATCGGAGCCTATTATATTGTGATTCATAAACTGCGGAAATGCGAGCGGCCTCTGCCTCACATCGAGGAGGCGGCTCCGGAAATTCCGGCCGCATACCCGAGCGCCACCGCACCGCTGGAGTAGGGGGGTGAACTCTTAATTTTTTTCTGGAGCTTAGAGGGGTAAAAAGAGGATTATAAGCCGGCTGGCTTCTCTAGCGATGCCAGGGCAAAGGAAAAGCATGGAACAGATTGTCATACTGGATTTTGGTTCACAATACACACAGGTTATCGCTCGCCGCATCCGCGAGTGTAAGGTCTATTGTCTCATCAAGCCTTTCAATACTCCGGCCTCGGAGATCGCGGCCATGGAACCCAAGGGGATCATCCTCTCGGGCGGCCCGGCCAGTGTTTACGCTCCCAATGCCCCCAAGCCCGATCCCGGAATCTTTAACCTCAAGGTGCCGATGCTCGGTATCTGCTACGGACTGCAGCTCCTGGCTGAATCCCTGGGCGGCAAGGTCGAGCCCGGAACCCGCCGCGAATACGGCAAAGGAACCTTGCGGATTCAGGACGCAGAAAGCCCTCTTTTCCAATCGCTCGAGAAAGAAATCCAGGTCTGGAATTCCCACGGCGACAAGATGACCCAGTTGCCTGCGGGCTTCAAAACGGTGGCCGTGACCGATAACTCCGATTATGCCGCCGTGGAAGACCGCCAACGCGGTTTCTACGGGCTCCAGTTCCACCCGGAAGTGGCCCATACTCCACGGGGGCAGCAGATTCTGAGCAATTTCGTCCACAAGATTTGCGGTTGCAGCGATTCCTGGACCATGCAAGCCTACCGCCAGATGGCGATTGAGCAGATTCGCGCGCAGGTCGGCAAGGAGCATGTCATCCTGGGCCTCTCCGGCGGGGTGGATTCCAGCGTGGCGGCCGTATTGCTCCATGAAGCCATCGGCGATCAATTGACCTGCATCTTCGTCAATAACGGCCTCCTCAGGGCCAATGAGGGGGACAGCGTCCGCGACCTCTTCTGCAGAAATTTCAAGATCAAGCTCCACTACGAGGATGCCACCGATATTTTCCTGAGCCGCCTGGCCGGAGTGACCGAGCCCGAAAAGAAGCGCATGATTATCGGCAATACCTTCATTGAAGTCTTCGAAGAGGCTCAGAAGAAGGTCGGCAATGCCAAATTCCTGGCGCAGGGGACCCTCTACCCGGACGTGATTGAATCGGTCCCCATTGCTGGCAACCCGGCCTCGATGATCAAGAGTCATCACAATGTGGGCGGGCTGCCCGAGAAGATGAAGTTCGAGCTGGTGGAGCCCTTCCGCTGCCTCTTCAAGGATGAGGTGCGCGAGCTCGGCAAGGAGCTGGGCTTATCGCGCGAAGTCGTCTGGCGTCAGCCTTTCCCGGGGCCCGGACTGGCTGTCCGTATTTTGGGCGAGATCACCCGCGACCGCCTGGAAATCCTCCGCAATGCCGATTCGGTCGTGGTCGAGGAGATGAAGCGCAGCGAATGGTATTACAAAATCTGGCAGAGCTTTGCGGTATTGCTGCCGGTGCGCAGTGTCGGCGTGATGGGCGATGAACGCACCTACGATTACACGATTGCGCTGCGGGCCGTCGAATCCCGGGACGGCATGACCGCCGACTGGGTCAAGCTCCCCTATGACCTCCTGGAGCGCATCTCCAACCGGATCATCAACGAGGTCAAAGGCGTCAACCGCGTCTGCCTGGATATCTCCAGCAAACCCCCCGCAACCATCGAGTGGGAGTAATCCCGGAGGCGATCTGGCCTCCACAATAGATTTAAATTCATAACAAAAACCCCGAATCACTCGTCTAAACAAGTGCCTCGGGGCTTTTCTTTTTCCGGTTTTCTCGCCTCAATCCTCTTTTCAAGAAAAAATTTCTTGAATACTTGTTAAAAAATGGGTAGCATCCTTTTTCAGATACGATAAATAAAATATTTTATGTCTGACAATAAGAAAGAGCTGGAGCTTGGATGTATGGGACTTCAGGCGGTGTATCTCGGGCATACCTGCTTTGCACCTACGGAGGCAGGATAGAAGAAGAATAAGATTGAGCGAAATCAAGAGGAGATTTGGAAATGAAATCTGAAAAACAAATAGAGATGGGCTTTATACAAAAGCTTAAGGATTTAAAGTACACATACCGTGAGGATATTCGTGACAGAGCCTCCCTTGAAGCCAATTTCAAAAAACATTTTGAAAAGCTGAATGGCGTAAATCTAAGCGATTCTGAATTTGAGCGCCTCAGAGAGGCAATTATTACCCCAGATGTGTTTACTGCTGCTAAAACTTTGCGGGAAATAAACACCTTCAAACGTGATGACGATACGCCACTTCAGTACACTCTTGTTAATATCAAAGACTGGTGCAAAAACGAGTATGAAGTGATAAACCAACTGCGTATAAACACAGAAAACAGCAATCACCGCTATGATGTCATTATACTGATAAATGGAGTTCCCGTTGTTCAGGTGGAGCTTAAAGCACTTCAATTTACGCCCAAAAGGGCAATGGAGCAGATTGTAGAATATAAAAATGATCCGGGTAACGGCTATACAAATTCGTTGCTTTGCTTTATGCAGATTTTCATTGTAAGCAATGAAAGCAGCACGTATTACTTTTCTAACAATCCAAAGGAGCATTTTTGTTTTAATTCCGACGAGCGCTTTCTGCCAATCTATCAAATGGCAGGTGAAGACAACACCAAAATTACCCATCTTGCCGTTTTCACTGAAAAATTTCTGCCTAAATGCACTCTTGGACAACTGATAAGCCGCTACATGGTGCTTATCGTCACTGAGAGTAAACTGATGATTATGCGTCCTTATCAGATTTACGCCGTTAAGGCTATAGTGGACTGCATAGATCAGAATCGTGGTAACGGTTATATTTGGCACACTACAGGAAGTGGAAAAACTCTTACGTCATTTAAGGCATCCACTCTATTGAAGGCCAATCCGAATATTAAAAAATGCCTGTTCGTTGTTGATAGAAAGGATCTCGATAAACAAACTCGTTCGGAGTTTAATAGATTTCAAGAAGGCTGCGTTGAAGAGAATACCAACACAGAAAGCTTAGTGAGACGCCTTACGTCCGATGATTACAAGGATAAAGTCATTGTTACGACAATTCAAAAGCTTGGTCTCGCTCTCGACGAAGATAGCAAAAGCAATCAGGAGAAAAAGAAAAGAGGC
>CAZSTC010000063.1:0-11513 GCA_964609795.1 uncultured Verrucomicrobiota bacterium | reverse complement strand
CCTGAAACGAATTTAAACCAGATCTGTTTTTAGAATGCACACCGATCCTCCAAACCGGGAAAACCGGGGTCATGCCCAAACGACAGAGGGCACCCCTGCCGCAAAGGGACGCTTCATCGTCTTTGAAGGAATCGAAGCCTGCGGCAAGACGACTCAAATCGAGCTTCTGGCAAAGCGTTTTCGTGCCCGTGGCCAGGAGCCGCTTCTCCTGCGCGAGCCCGGCGGAACGGAAATCGGTGAGAAAATCCGCACCCTTCTGAAAGACTCCAGCTATCTGGGGCAGATGAGCCCGGAAACGGAGCTTCTCCTCATGAACGCCTCCCGTGCTCAGCTCGTCCGCGAAGTCATTCGCCCGGCTTTGGACAAGGGCCGTATCGTCATTTGCGACCGCTATTACTACAGCACGATCGCCTATCAGGGCTTCGGCCGCTCGCTGCCCTGGGATGCGCTCAACGCCATCAACCGCTTTGCCGTGGGTGGGCTGGATGCCGACTTTGTCATCTTCCTGGATATCCCCCAGAAGGAGAGCTGGGAGCGTCTTTGCCGCCGGAACGAGGAACTTTTCCGGACTCAGGGAATCCAGATCAAGGATCGCTTTGAAGAATCGGGCCGACTTTTTCACGAGCGGGTTTACAAGGGCTTTCAATCTCTGGCGGAAGAGTCCCCCATCTTCCGGAGAATTAATGGCGCTCAACCCCGCGAGGATGTAGCCGAGGAAATCTGGAATATTTTGAAATGAATCGCCTACCCATCAACGCCTCGACGCGCTACTGCGGGCTCTTCGGCTGCCCGGTCCGGCATTCGGCATCTCCGGCCTTCCAGAATGCGGGCATTGCGGCCATGGGTTTAAACTGGCGCTATCTGGCACTGGAAGTCCTGCCCGAAAACCTGCCCCAGGCCATTGAAGGTGCCAAGGCGATGGGCTTTGTGGGGCTCAACCTGACCGTCCCGCACAAAGAGCAGGCGTTCCGGCTGGCCGATCAGGTGGAGGATTCGGCCCGGATATTGGGCTCGGTCAATACGTTGGTATTCGAAGGGCTCACCGCGGAAGGTACCTGGGTGCCGGTACGCGACTGGGGACGGGAGACTCCGCGGCAAATTCGCTCCATCGGCTACAATACCGATGCGGAGGCGATTATCCGCGCTCTGAAGGAAGACCTCCAATTTAATCCCAAGGGCAAGAGAATCCTCATTTTGGGAACCGGAGGCGCGGGCCGTGTGGCTGCGCTGCGTCTGGCCGCTGAATCCGCCGCCGAGCTTTATCTGGTCAACCGGACTCTCTCAAAAGCGCAATCGCTCAGCCGGGAAATCGAGACCCACACCCCAAACGTACGGGTCCATATCGGTTACCCGCCGGAGACTCAACCGGTGGATCTGATTCTGAACTCCACATCATTGGGCCTCAAGGAATCCGACCCTCTGCCATGGGACGGGCAACAGTTTTGCCTGGAGCGCTCGGCTCGGGCGTTTGACATGATCTATCGGCCTGCCTGCACCCCCTTCCTCCAAGCCGCCAAAGACGCCGGCTGTCGGGTTGCCAATGGCCTCAGTATGCTCCTCTATCAGGGCGTCACTTCGCTGAAGCTCTGGTCCGGAGCCGAACCCCCTGTTGAAACGATGAGAGCTGCACTCAAGGAACATATTTATCCACCTTCCGGACCCGACTCATCCCATGAATGATATTGAATACTGGAGCGCTATCCCCTTCCATTTCTGGACGGTTACCTTTTTTATTTTCGGCTGCATTGTAGGCAGCTTTCTTAATGTCTGCATCTATCGGTTGCCCCGCGGAGAGAATATCATTTTCCCGCCTTCTCACTGCCCGCACTGCAATTACCATATCCCCTGGTATCTCAATATCCCCCTTTTCACCTGGCTTTACCTGAGAGGCCGCTGTGCCCATTGCAAGGCGCCGATCTCGGCCCGTTATTTCATCGTGGAGCTCCTGACCGGATCGCTCTTTGCCCTCTCCTGGCTCTGCGTGGGCAGCACCAGCCTGCCGCTGGCACTCATTTATTGCATGGTCATTGGCGCACTGATCGTCTCCTCGTTCATAGACCTGGAGCATTTCCTCATTCCCGATTCCATTACGCTGGGCGGAATTGCGGTCGGCTTCATCCTCTCTTTCCTTTTCCCGCCGATGCACTGGACCGATTCGCTCAAATTCTCCATGCAGGAAAGTGTCCTGGGCATCCTGGCCGGCGGAGGACTCCTCTATGCCATCAGCCGCCTGGGCAAGATCGCCTTTGGACGCTACCGCTACGAGATCAAAGCCGATGAGAAAATCATCCTCTCCGAAGAGGCAATGGAAACCCCTACGGAAAAAATCCCCTACTCCGAAATCTTTTATCGGCCTTCCGACAGAATCATCATCCAAGCCGCCTCCGTAGAGCTGACCCTGATGAACGCGGCTCAACCGCAGGAACCCTCCGCTTCAGAGGAAACCGAGTCGGCTCCTCTAGCTGGCCCCTCCTATCAATGGGAAAGTGCGCGGATCGAGCTCTCGCCCACTCAGCTCAAGGTGGATTCCCAAACATGGGACCCGAGCGAAGTCCGAAAGGTGGAGCTGAGCGCCCACAAACTGACGCTGCCGCGCGAAGTGATGGGTCTGGGCGACGTCAAATTCATGGCCGCCATCGGCGCCTTTTTTGGGTGGAAATCGGTTATCTTTATTCTCTTTGCCAGCTCGCTTCTGGGCTCGCTTGTCGGTCTCACCCTGGTGGCACTGCGCAAGCATGAGCTCTCGGCGAGGATTCCCTACGGGCCCTATCTGGCACTGGGAGCGCTCCTCTGGATGATGGGCGGCTACTACTGGTATCCCTCGCTTTTCGAGCTGGTGGACCGTATCCTGAGCCCTCTTTTCCAAAGTTGATAGGATACATGCAGAGACGCGCCATCATATTCCTGATTGTTTTTATCGACCTGATCGGTTTCGGGATTGTCCTGCCGATGCTGCCTCTCTATGCGGAGCGTTTCGGTGCCAAGGGGCTCATGATCGGCCTTATTGTCGCCTCGTTCTCGATCATGCAGGTGATTTTCTCTCCCTTCTGGGGAAGACTCTCGGACCGGATCGGCCGCCGGCCGGTTCTCCTCATCAGTGTGGGCACGGGGGTTCTCTCCTACATCCTTTTTGCATTCGGCTCGGCTCAGGAAGGGAGCCTGGCACTCACACTTATTCTGATATCCCGTATCCTTGCGGGCGCCTGCGGAGGCAATATCAACGTCACTCAGGCCTACATTGCCGATATTACCCCGAGTAAACACAGAGCCGCAGGGATGGGCCTGATCGGAATGGCCTTCAGTTTGGGGCTTATTTGTGGACCTGCTATCGGAGCTTTTTCATCCCATTGGGGTCTGGCCGCGCCGGCCTGCGTTGCCGCTATGCTGAGCAGCGTAAGCTTTTTCCTGGCTCTTTTTATTCTCAAAGAAAGCCTCCTGCCTGAGCATCGCAAAAAGGTCAATTCCGTCAAACATCCTAACCGCTGGATGATCTGGAAGGGCGCTTTGCAACATCCGCAGATCGGCTCCTTGTGCGTGTTTCTCTTCATCTCGACGTTCTGTTTTTCCTGCTACGAAGTCACCTTGGGACTCCTGGCAGAATCCAATCTCAAGTACGATACGACTCATATCGGCTACCTCTTCGCCTGGCATGGGTTGGCCACGGCATTGGTCCAGGGCTTGCTCATTCGCAGGTGGATCGCTCGCTGGGGAGAATCCTGGCTGATTGTGGCTGGCTTTGCGTGCAGCGCCCTGGCGCTATTCCTGATTCCCTGGTTTCACTCGGTCATTCCCTTTATCATCGCGATCACCCTGAACTCTCTGGCCGTTTCGCTCAATCGGCCCACCACTTTCGGGTTGATCTCACGCTATGCGCCGCCGGAGCGTCAGGGTGAGCTCCTCGGGGTCTCACAGAGCATGGGCGGTATGGCTCGGGTCCTCAGTCCCCTCTTCTGCATGGTACTCTTCACCAAGGCGGTCTGGATTCCTTTTATCTTCTGCGGTCTGATCGCTCTGGGCACTATGTTCTTTGTCGTCAGCTTCGCGCGCAAGGCTCCGGCCCATGCGGCTCTCCCGGCTCCCGAGGCCGAGGCAATTCCTGAAGAAAATCCTTCCCTTTATCTATAAAATGGTCTATAAAGAGCCACGTGAATAACCACCAAGACGTCGCACTTAGATATCAGCAGTTGATCGCTGAAATCAAAAAACATGATCAGGCCTATTACGTAGATGCCGCCCCGGAGATCAGCGATTTTCAGTACGACCAGCTTTACGCCGAGCTCCTTCAGATTGAGCGTGATCATCCTGAACTGGCCCGGCCCGATTCACCCTCTCATCGTGTAGGCGGCGGCCTCCGGATAGCCGGGACTGAGGTCCAACACTCCATCCGGATGCTGAGCCTGGACAACACCTACTCCGCCGAAGAACTGCTCAACTTTATCAACCGCGTCCAAAAAGGACTCCCCGAAACAGAACTCGAGTGGAGCGTAGAGCCCAAGATCGACGGAGCCTCCATCAGCCTGCGCTATGAAAAGGGAGTCTTCACTCTGGGGGCGACCCGCGGCGACGGCACCACCGGGGACGACGTCACCCTCAATTTAAAAACCATTCGCTCCCTGCCGCTGAAGCTCGAGGGCAATGTGCCCGATATTCTGGAGCTGCGCGGCGAGGTCTTCATGACCCGCAAAGAATTCGACCGCCTCAACGCGGCATGTGAGGAGGAAGGAGAGCTCCCCTTTGCCAATCCGCGCAATGCAGCCGCCGGCACCCTGAAACTTTTGGACAGTTCATTGGTCGCCAAACGCCGTCTGGATATTATCCTCTACGATCTGGGCGAAGTTTCCTCTCAAGAAAATTTCCCCAAGAGCCAGTCGGCTCTTCTGGCCTGGTTCAAAGAGCTGGGCTTTTCAGGTTTCCCTAAGACTTACCTCTGCCGCAGCTTTGAGGAAATCCGCGCCGCCATCGAAGAACTGGATCAACTCAAGAAAAAATTCGGCTACGATACCGATGGGGCCGTCGTGAAGCTCAACCGCTTTGACCTCAGAAAAGAACTGGGCTCCACCGCCAAATCACCTCGCTGGGCCATCGCTTATAAATACCCGGCTGAGCAGGCGCAGACACGGCTTCAGGGCATCACGGTTCAGGTCGGCCGCTCCGGCGCACTGGTCCCGGTCGCGGAACTCGAACCAGTCTGGCTCAGCGGAAGCACCATCTCCCGGGCTACGCTTCATAATGAGAATTACCTCAAGGAACGCGATATCCGCATAGGGGACCGGGTTCTGATCGAGAAGGCCGGCGAAGTCATCCCCGCAGTGATCTCCACGCTTCCGGAAATGCGGAGCGGCTCGGAAACTGTTTTCGAATTTCCGAAGGTCTGTCCCATTTGCGGGACTCCCGCTGAGCGCAGAGGAACCGTCGGCTGGTATTGCCCCAATGAGCGCTGCCCCGCGCGGTTGAAGGCAGGAATTGAATACTGGTGTTCGCGCCCGGCCATGGATATCACCGGCGGCGGAGAAAGTCTTGTCGCCAAGCTTGTGGAGCTCGGGTTCGTGAAAGATGTCGCCGATCTCTACCAGTTGACGTTGCAGCAAATTTCACCACTTCTAAAAAAAGCGGATGAGAAAAGCAGCGGAAAATCGAGCAGGTCGAAGTTAGTTCAGTCAAGCCTATTCCAGGCGCCGGGGGCCGCTGTGCCTGGTTCGGCACCCGAGCCGCAGGATGAAAACCTCTCCAAAGCCGCACGGAAATTCCTGGCTTCCGTGGATGAGAGCCGCAGCCGCGATCTCTGGAAGCTCCTGATCGGCCTCGGGATTCCCAACGTCGGCAGCGATGTCGCACGGCTCCTGGGCAAAAACTACTCTTCGCTCGATCAGCTCTCCGAGGCAACGGCACTGGAAATCACGCAAATTGGAGGGCTCGGCCTGACGATCGCCGAAGCGCTTGTCCAGTGGTTCGCCCAAGCCTCCAACCGGACCTTGATTGAAAAGCTCCGTGCGGCCGGCCTCAATTTTTACTCCCGGCTCTACAGCCCGGCTGATGCCGTCCCCAAGGGAAAAATCGCCGGCACGCTCTTCATCGTCTCTGACCTTTTCTCCGAAAAAGAGAGAGCTCAATTGATTGCGTTGCTCAAAACACAAGGGGCCACCTGCAGGTCGAAACTGACAGAAACAGTGGATTACTTTCTGAGCGACTCACCGCTGGAAGAACAGGCTCTGAGTGCCCGGAATCTGGGTGTAAAGGTGATCAGCACCGAAGAGATTTTAAAATTCAAAGAAGAGGTGCTCTCCCGTCTGGATTATCACCTGAAGCTCCACGCCGAGAATTGCGCGAAGGACACCTCCTCTCAAAAAAGCGGCAAGAATCAAACCGGCTCCGGGGGCGAAAATGCTCGTCCGCTTTCAGGCAAAACCTTTGTCCTGACCGGCACATTACCCACCCGCAGCCGCGGCGAAGCTCGGGATTTGATCGAACTCCACGGCGGGAAAGTCTCCTCGTCCGTGAGCTCCAAAACCGATTTTCTCCTCGCCGGAGAAGATCCGGGCAGCAAGCTGAACAAGGCTCAAGAGCTGGGTGTAAAGATTCTGAGCGAAGAGGATTTTTTGAAAATGATCTCCGTATAGAGCAGCTCTGCAGCGGCCTCTGCGGGTAGGTAGCGCTAGTAGCTTACTCCGTCACTGATCTTCTGGATGAGGCGCGGCTCCTGATCGGACGTGACAGCGCCCTCGCGGGTCACCTTTACCTCTTTCTCGAAAAAGCCATCCACCTGAATGATGGAATAGACAATCAACTGAGCCTTGAAATCGACGCCGTCACGCCTGACCGTGCTGGAGCGAGGCGGCGGACGCTTGGCCTTCTGCAACCCCTTCTCCGTTTCCGGGGTCACCACGCAGACGACCGGGCTCACGAATAGATTCTCATATTCCGCCAGATAGTTGAGCGCCTCCTCTTCGTCGCGCAAATCCCCGAAAATCGTTTCAAAATTTTTCGGCGTCAGGAGGTAGTAGTCTTTTGATACTTTAGCCAGGTAAAAGGGACCCAGACCGGCCAGGTCCAGAGGCAAATTCTTCTGAACCTCGGCCTTCAGAGAGACCTTATAGAAATCGGAAATTTTCACGCGCGGCAGCAAGTTCTTGAACTTGTGTTTTTTCATCTCGAACTGGCCCTTGAGATAGACAATGGTTCCTTCGTTCGGAACCTCATCCATGTCTTCACGCGCTTCGACCATCAGGAGATTGAGCATCATCGGGCTATCCTGGTGATCCGCCGGCACTTTGGCTTCCAGCTTCACCGCGGAGGGATCCGCCAATTCTTTCTTGGCTTTCTTAGCGGAGGCAGCATCGGCCCCTAAAGAAAATCCGAAAATGAAAATAAAGCTGAGCAGGAGCCCCAGACCCGTTTTCCCCATGATAGTCCTCTGTTTCATACTGTCGTCTCTGCGTTATCTAACGCCCGGATTCCACCTCTTTGAGCTCACTGCTGCGGTCCCGGCTCAAATCCGCCTCGGCGAATCCGGCTGAGTTCTTTGGCAGAATCAGGCGAAAATCATGCACCTGCTGCACCTCGATCTTACCCGAATCGAGCTCCATCGCCAGAATATGCCCGCCGGTTTTGCGGTCCGCCGAGAGGAAGTGCAGGTGATAGCCCGGCACGTTGATCCCCTTTAAGTAATCCGGCAGCCGGTATCCTATCACATCGCCCTCCACTTTGCCCAACTCAAATTCGGGCTGATTGCGCGTAACCTCCACCAGGGGCGGGTAAGGCGCATTCTGTGCCGGAACGGAGCGGGTTTTCATAGAGGAAAATTTTCCCCGGATATGCACGGCGATCGGGATATTTTTCTGGGGACAGAGCTCATCCACAGAATCGCTCAGGCCCTCATAATCCAACGGACCGCTGACTTGGGTCTTATAATTCGGATCGAAAAACATGACCGATGCGAAAGGCGTCGTCATGGCATCCGACGGACGGTAGACCCGGCCATCTGCACACACCTGGTAGACATCCCCGGAGAACATCACCATTTCGCCATCAAGCCGATTGAAGGTACCGATGCCGAAATCGCCATTCTTCTTGAGCTCTTCAAAACTCATCACTCCGTCATAGACACCGGCCAGGAGCGAATCAATCGTCGCCACCTGAGTCAGCCCTTGCGGACGGGCTTCCTTAAACGACGTGACTTCTCTCTCTTTTTGCTGCTCCGTCTTGTCGTGCAGCGTGACCGAAACGCATCCGCTCAGGAGAGCGCTCCCCAGTAAGAGAGCCGTGAACCCGAAGGGATACCCTATTTTCTTAATATAATTCATTTTATCACCCCCATAAAAAAGAAAGACGCTTCAAGAGCTTTTCTTCTCAGCTCTCAAAGCGTCTCTTATCAAAAAAAATACCGCTTAGCGACCGGCTTCTTCGATCGCTTTAGTGATGTCAGCCTCGGATTTGAGACCCATGAGTTGTTTAACCGGTTGGCCATCTTTGAAGATGAACATCGCAGGAATACTGGTTACCTGAAATTGGGCCGCCAGCTCCTGGTTTTCGTCCACGTTGACTTTGGCGATCACCGCCTTGCCTTGAAGCGCCGTCGCAACCTTGGCCAAAACCGGTCCCAGCATTTTGCAGGGTCCGCACCAGGGCGCCCAAAAATCCACCAGCACCACACCTTTTTGAGAAGTGGTGGAGCTAAAATTTGCACTCGTTAAATCAATAATTCCGTCTGCCATAATTTTTATTTTCAGTTGATAAGCGATACTTCCACAAAATGCCCGTGCTAAAAATATGTGCAGGGCACACTTCTAGAAGCTACACCTGAACGGGAAATTTTTCAACTTTTCCAGCTCACTTTTTCAGAAAATCAGAAATCGCCGATGCAGCGCGCTTGCCGTCTCCCATCGCCAGAATCACCGTCGCGGCTCCGCGCACGATATCCCCACCGGCGAAAACGCCCGGGATCGTCGTCATGCCGTTTTCATCGACCAGGATATTGCCGTATTTATTGAGCTTCATATCCGGGCAGGTGGCTGTCAGAAGCGGATTGGCGCGGGTGCCGATGGCCACCACGACTACGTCGCAATCCAGGACGAACTCCGAGCCCGCCACAGGAACCGGACGACGACGCCCGGAGGCATCGGGTTCACCCAGCTCCATTCTCTGGCATTTCAGCCCGGTCACCCAATGGTTTTCATCACCGACCACTTCCAGAGGAGCGGTCAACATTTCAAAGCGGATTCCTTCGGCCTCGGCATGATGAACCTCTTCGACGCGGGCAGGCATCTCCACCTTGCTGCGCCGATAGACGATAATGGCCTCTTCAGCACCCAGGCGCTTGGCCGTACGCACGGCATCCATCGCCACGTTGCCGCCGCCCACGACGCAAACCCGTTTGCCTTTAACGACCGGCGTATCCGACCCCAGCGGGAATTGATAGGCCTTCATCAGGTTCACGCGCGTCAGGTATTCGTTGGCCGAATAAACGCCCTTCAAATTCTCGCCCGGGACGTTCATGAAGACCGGCAGCCCGGCACCGTTGGCGATAAAGATTGCATCAAACTCTTCACGCAATTCGTCAATCGTCCAGGTGCGGCCCACGACCACATTGGTCTCGATCTTCACTCCGGCGCGAACGAGGCGATCCACCTCTGACTGCACGATTTTCTTGGGCAGACGAAACTCCGGTATCCCGTAAACCAGCACGCCGCCGGTTTTCTGCAGCGCTTCGTACACCGTCACGTCGTGGCCCTTGCGAACCAATTCCCCGGCAGCGGTGAGTCCGGCAGGTCCGGCTCCGATCACGGCTACTTTCTTACCGGTCGCAGGCGCCTTGGCCATATCGGTATTCATGTTGCCGCGGGCCCAATCGGCCACAAACCGCTCCAGGTAACCGATCGCCACCGGTTTGCCTTTTTTGGCCCGGATGCAGACGCATTCGCACTGAGTTTCCTGAGGGCAGACGCGCCCGGTCACCGCCGGCAACGCGTTATCCGATGCCAGAGAGAGAGCCGCATCTTCCATCTTGCCTTCCATCACGAAACCGATGAAGCGGGGAATATTCACGTTCACCGGGCAACCTTCCACGCAGCTCGGGTTCTTGCATTCAAGGCAGCGCTGGGCCTCTTTCAGAGCGATTTCCATGCTCAAGCCCAGGTTCACCTCGCCAAAATTCCCGGCTCGTTCCAGGGGGTCCTGTTCATCCATCACGCAGCGCTCAATAGCCATGCGCTCCTTCATTGAAGGTTTGGGTATGCTCATATAAAAATTTAAATTATTGGGGGTTAAGATTGTTGAGGTGTTTGGTGTTGGCAGCAGCCGCGGGGTGCTTCGAGCTTCTCCTTTTCCTGTGTCTTGTAAATACCCAGGCGGTCCATCAGTGTTTCAAAATCGACCTGGTGCGCATCGAATTCGGGACCATCCACGCAAGCGAACCTGGTTTCCCCGCCTACGTTGACACGGCAGCCGCCGCACATCCCCGTGCCGTCGACCATCACCGGGTTGAGCGAGACAATGGTATGCACCCCATATTGCTTGGTGAGGTTGGAAATGGCGCGCATCATCGGCACCGGACCCACGGCATACACCGTCGAGATCCCTCCGGCCTCGAGCTGATCCTTCACCGCATCGGTCACGAAACCTTTGCGGCCATAGCTGCCGTCATCCGTGCAGACGACCACTTCGCCGCATTTTTTGAGCTCCGGTTCGAAGAAAACCCACTGCTTGGAGCGGCCACCGATCACCGAAACCACATGAACGCCGTTGGCATGAAGCGCCTGAGCGATGGGATGTACCACACCAGTTCCCACACCGCCGCCGACACAGATCGCTTTGGTGCCCGGCTCGGCCAGTTCGGTCGGCTTGCCCAGAGGTCCGGATATATCGCGAATGGATTCTCCCACCTGTGTCTCCACAAGTTCGCGGGTCGATTTACCGATGGCCTGAATCACCAGCGTAATCCAGCCCTCCTTGGGGTCCGCATTGGCAATCGTCAACGGAACCCGTTCGCTGCCTTCATCTTTACAAACAATAACAAACTGTCCCGCCAGGCGGATTTTGGCAATCCGGGGCGCCTGCACGTCCAGACGCCAGACATTGGGACTTAACTGAGTATTGGCTATGACCTTAAACATCGCTCTCTATTTTGAAAATTCGGCAGATGATTTTCCTCCATTCCGGCCGCCCAAAATAATTGACTCAGTCAACAGGCTCCCGGAAACATCAGCCGGGGCATTCTAAACCAGCAGCCCCCCTTCATCAAATGAAATTATCTTTAAAACGGGATTCCCCGCATCCAACCCATCCAAAAAAAATCTGCGCGAATCTGCACAACTCTGCGGTTAAAAAATGCGGCTTATTCTGTTCCTCCATCATTCTCTATTGATCGCCCCAGGTTGGTAATGCAGTGTGTGGATGCAACCCCTCCGGGGTGCTGATTTAGGAGGTATGCGGAGCATACCCATCCAATAGCCCGGGGTCGCAGACCCCGGGTACCATCCGCCCCACATTCTTCCACGACCCCATCGGGGTCGCATCCG
>CAZSTC010000062.1:0-11598 GCA_964609795.1 uncultured Verrucomicrobiota bacterium | reverse complement strand
AGAACACCACGACATGAGCCAAAAGTCAACCTGTTTCACTGCAAAAAATTATTCTCGCATCGACTCAAAAACAGGCGCTCTTTTTTTTAGGCAGTACGATCTTTTTTTAAAAGCTAGAAGCATAGTCCCTTAAGTCCTTCGAGCGGGAAAGCGCCTCTGAATTTACTTTCTAAATTTAAGAATAAATCTTAAACTCATCCTATATGGCGGTTGCTGATTTTGTGCATTTGCATGTCCACTCCGAGTTCTCACTGCTCGACGGAGCATGCCGGCTGGATAAACTGGTGGATCGGGCTAAAGAGCTCCAATTCCCTGCGTTAGCCCTGACGGACCACGGAACCATGTCCGGTGCGATAGATTTCTTCCGGATGGCCCTGGGTAAGGCAAAAAGCGTGGACCAGGCCGAGGTCAAACCGATCATCGGCTGCGAGGTCTATGTCGCTCCGGGCAGCCGCTTTGAAAAGCGCCCCCGGGCCGGCGGCGGCAAACCGCGCAGCTACCATCTGGTCCTCCTGGCCGAAAACAATACCGGTTACCAGAACCTAATCCGTCTGGTCACGGCCGGGTACATGGAGGGCTTTTACTATGAGCCGCGCGTGGATAAGGAGCTGCTCGAAAAACACCACGAAGGCCTCATCGCGCTCTCGGCCTGCCTGGGAGGGGAAATTCCCCGCTTGATCCGGGATGACGATATGGAGGAAGCCCGCAAGGCGATTCTGTGGTATCGGGATACCTTCGGAGCGGAGAATTTCTTCCTCGAATTGCAGCATAACAGCATCCCGGAGCAGGAAAAAGTCAATGAGCATCTGGTCGCCTTTTCAAAGGAGATGAATCTCGGCCTGGTCGCCACGGCTGATGTCCACTATATCCGCAAAGAGGATTCCCACGCCCACGACATCCTGGTCTGTATCGGCACCAACAGGACGATCAACGACCCCAACCGGATGATTTACCCCGAGGGCCAGTTCTATCTGCGCTCGGCCGAGGAGATGAAAGCGCTCTTTGCTAATACCCCCGAGGCCATCAGCAACACGGTGGCGATTGCCTCCCGCTGCAAGGTGGAGTTCGATTTCAAGGCGCTCCACTACCCCGAGTGGACCCCTCCGGCCGGCAAAACGACCATGAATTGCCTGCGCGAGCTTCTCTGCGAAGGCTTTAAAGTCCGTTACGGCATTGAGGTAGAAACCGATGGCGAATCATTCAGTTACAAGCCGCTGCCCCCGGAAGAGGCCCGCAAGCTCCCCACCTGGGTAGAGCCCGAAAGCGCAGACTCTGCCGAGCCCTCCGCTGCCCTTTTGGAGGAGGCCGCCAAAGCCGCCGTGGAATCGATCATCGCGCGCGTCGATAAGGAACTGGGCGTCATCAAGAAAACGGGCTTCCTCTCCTACTTCCTCATCGTGGATGATTTCGTCCGCTACGCCCGCAGCCAGGGAATTTTCTGTCTGGCCAGAGGTTCGGCCGCAGGGTCCATGGTGACTTATCTGCTGCAAATTTCCAACGTGGAGCCCCTGCGCTTCAACCTTCTCTTTGAGCGATTCCTGAACCCCGAGCGCGTCAACCCGCCCGATATTGATATCGATTTCGCCGATGACCGCCGAGTGGAAGTGATCGACTACGTCCGGCGCAAGTACGGCGATGATTCCGTGGCTCAGGTCACCACCTTCGGTTCTCTGGGCGCCAAGAATATCGTCCGCGATGTCAGCCGGGCCATGGGTCTGGATTACAATTTCGGGGACCGCATTTCCAAATTGATTCCCGGAACGATTGAGCTCGAGAAAGGAGAAAAATCGGCCCTCTGGAAAGCCGTCACGACGATCCCCGAACTCAAAGAGGCTTACGATAACGACGATAATACGCGGGAAATGATCGATGTGGGTCTGGTTCTGGAAAATATCGCCCGCAATGCCTCTACCCATGCGGCGGCGGTCGTCATCGGCGCTGAGCCGCTCAGCAACATTCTGCCGCTACGCAAGGACGATCACGATGCCGTCGTCACGCAATACCCGATGGGACCGGTCGGAGACCTGGGACTGCTCAAGATGGATATGCTCGGGGTCAGAACCCTCACGATCATCAACAACGCCTGCAAATTGATCGAGAAAAATCATGGGGTCTCAATCAATATCAACAAGATTCCCCAGGATGATGAGAAAACGTACGCCCTGCTTAACCAGGGCGAGACGGTCGGCGTCTTCCAGTTGGAATCCGGCGGAATGCGCGATCTCTGCCGCCGCTTCGAGCTGAGCTCCATCGAACATATTACGGCACTGGTGGCGCTCTACCGTCCGGGCCCGATGGACCTCATCCCGGATTTCATCAACCGGCGCCATGGGAAAGTCAAAATCGAGTACCTGCACCCGCTCTTGGAGAATGTCTGCAAAGAGACCTACGGCATCATGATCTATCAGGAACAGGTAATGCAGGCGACCCAGGCGCTGGCCGGTTTCTCTCTGGGTAAAGCCGATATCCTCCGCCGGGCCATGGGTAAAAAGGACGTTGAAAAGATGAAAAAAATGCGCAAAGAATTCGTGGATTGTTGCGCGTCGGCCCACCAGATTCCGGAAAAAAGAGCGGATGAAATTTTTGACCTTCTGGAGAAATTTGCCGGATACGGCTTCAATAAATCCCATGCCGCCGCTTATGCCTTTGTCGCCTATCAGACGGCCTGGCTCAAGGCCAATTATCCGGTGGAGTTCATTGCCGCGGCGATGACCAACGCCATGGAAGATCAGAAGAAACTCCTGCCCCTGATCGACGAAGCCAAGGAGATGGAAATCGCCATTCTACCGCCGGATATCAACCAGAGTGATACCTACTTCACCCCGGCAAAAGAGGCTCGGGCGATTCACTTTGCCCTGGCCGCCATCAAAGGAATGGGAGTCGGCAGCGTCAGCGCCATTCTGGAAGAACGGGCTCAATCGGGCCCCTTCCAATCGCTGGAAGATTTATGCGGCCGGCTCGGCACCAAGGCGCTCAATAAACGAGTGCTTGAGGGGCTGATCTTTTCGGGCGCACTCGACTCTTTCGGCAAACCGCGTTCTGTCCTGGCCGCCAGTATCGACGCAGCCCTGGCTTCCGGTGCGCGTAAATTGAAGGATGCGCTCGCGGGCCAGGGCAACCTCTTTGATATGCTCAGTCCCCATGAGCAAACCACAATGGTCCCGGAAATCCAACTGCCTGAGCTCCCCCTCAATCAGCGTCTGGAAAAAGAGAAAGAGCTCCTGGGCTTCTACATCAGCGGGCACCCGTTCTCCCCGTTTGAGAAAGATGCCCGGCGCCTGGTTTCACACAGTATCTCCGAGCTGCCCGAGGAAAAGAATCGCTCAATGGTCCGAACCGCAGGTCTTGCCATCAGCGTCACAAAGGGGTTTAGCAAGAAGACCGGCAAACCCTTCCTCTCCTTTCAACTGCAGGATGGAGAAGGCAGCATCGCCGTTCTGAACTTTGGAGATCAGAGCGAGAAATGGATTTCTCTGCTCAAGGAAGGCGAGCCCTATATCGTAATAGGCCAGCTCAATATCAGCGACAAAGAGAATAAAATTTTTGCCGAGGAAATTATCCCGCTCTACACGTTCCTTCAAACCTGTACCCAACAGGTACAAATCCGTCTGAGACATGAAAAGATAACTCCCGAAAAACTGGATGACCTCTTTAAGCTCGTCCAGAATTTCAAAGGCGATTGCCCGCTCCTGATCGGTTTCTACTTCCCCGACGGACAATATGCCTGGCTGGAATCTGCGGAATCCTTCTACGTTCGTCCGGTGAAGGACCTGGCCGATGCGGTCGATGCGCTTCTGGGCCCCAGGACGTGGAGCACGCGGCTCAAACTGCCTCCTTTGCCCGAAGCCAAGCGCTGGGGAACGCGCAAGCAAGACGATTAAAAACCCCCATATTTTAGCGGGGAAAAAGGGTGAGTAGATTTTTTGAACTCGTGTGATTAGTTTTACTAATTATCATTATGTATTTTTCTAACTTTTTTTGTTGCGGACCCTTCAATTCTCTTGTAGACTCTACTCGACTTGAGCCGTTGGCTCCTCAGCCGCTCTCAGCAGCTAAGCCCAGAGACTCGAGCCTGACAAAAGAGTCCATTAGATAATATTAAACAAAATATTAGATACATACATGAATAGCTATATCCAAGAGACCATACAGCGCGTCAGCAAAAGAAACCCCAACGAACCTGAATTTTTGCAGGCGATTACCGAAGTCCTGGGCTCCATCGCTCCGGTAATTGAACGCCACCGTAAATATCAGGATCACGCCATCCTCGAAAGAATCACAGAGCCCGAAAGGCAGATCATCTTCCGGGTACCCTGGGTTGATGACAAAGGCAAAATCCAGGTCAATCGCGGTTTCAGTATCCAATTCAGCAGTGCCATCGGACCTTTCAAAGGCGGTCTGCGCTTCCATCCTACGGTCTGCGCGAGCATATTGAAGTTTTTGGCCTTTGAACAGATTTTCAAAAACTCCCTGACCACCCTTCCCATGGGCGGCGGCAAGGGAGGTTCCGACTTTGATCCTAAAGGCAAGTCTGATGGCGAAGTCATGCGTTTCTGTCAGTCTTTCATGTCTGAACTCTATCGTTACGTCGGCCCCAACACCTATGTTCCGGCGGGTGATATCGGTGTAGGCAAGCGCGAAATTGGTTTCTTCTTCGGCCAATACAAGAAACTGGCCAATGAGTTCTCCGGTGTCCTGACTGGTAAAGGTCTGGAATGGGGGGGCTCTCTGATTCGCCCGGAAGCCACCGGTTACGGCTGCGTCTATTTTGCAAAAGAGATGCTCAACACCAAAGCCCAGGACTTCAAAGGCAAGACCTGCGTGGTTTCTGGTTCGGGTAACGTAGCTCAATATACGGTCGAGAAGCTCAATGAGCTCGGTGCCAAAGTTCTCACTCTGAGTGACTCTTCCGGCTTTATCTATGACAAAGAAGGCATCAATGCCGAGAAGCTCGCCTGGGTCATGGAGATCAAGAACGTACAACGCGGCCGCATCAGCGATTACCTCAAGAAGTACCCCACCGCCGAATTCCACGAAGGCAAACGCCCCTGGTCCGTTCCTGCCCAATGCGCTTTCCCGAGCGCCACGCAGAACGAAATTGACGCCGAGGATGCCAAAACGATGCTCAAGAACGGTTGTATCCTGGTGAGCGAAGGCGCCAACATGCCCTCCAACCTGGAAGCCATACAGCTCTTCCTGGAAGCGAAAATCCTCTTTGGACCTTCCAAGGCGGCCAATGCGGGCGGCGTAGCCACCTCCGGTCTCGAGATGAGCCAGAACAGCATGAGACTCTCCTGGACTGCTGAAGAGGTCAATGCCCGCCTGCACCACATCATGCAGATGATCCACTCCAACGCCTACAATAACTCCATTGAATACGGCCAGAAGGGCAACTACCTGATGGGTGCCAATATCGCCGGCTTCGTGAAGGTGGCCGATTCCATGATCGACCAGGGCGTGGTGTAAGCAAGTTTACAAATTCTATCGCCTGATAGAATATTTCCTAACATTCCGGGAGCGGTTCGCCGCTCCCTTTTTATTTTTCCCGGTGCAGATTTTTGAGGCTGGAAGCTCTTTACTGGAGGAGATTTCTTTACTTTTACGGCCCGTTCAGATAGGCTCAGCCTCGCAAATAGAGCAATATGAGCAATATAAGACAGAACCCTGTTTCTCCGAGACAGAACCGGAGAAAGTTTTTAAAAACTATTCTGGCAACTTCCCTGGCTCCGTTGGTCGTACCGGCTTCGGTCCTGGGACGCGGCGGCGCCATCTCGCCCAATAACCGGATCGTCTTTGGCGTGATCGGCTTCGGCAACCGCGCCAAAAGCATCATCCAGAGCTTCATGGCCTTCAAAGAGTTGCAGATGGTGGCGATTTCCGATTGCCGCAAAGCCAACCGCGACGATGGAATCAATATCGTCAATGCCTACTACAATAACCAGGATTGCGTCGGCATTCCCGATTTCCGCGATCTGCTGGCCCGCAAGGATATTGACGCCACCTTCATCGCGACGGGTATGCGCTGGCATGGCCTGGCTTCCATCTACGCCGCACGCGCCGGCAAGGATATCTATTGCGAAAAACCGATCGCTCTCTCCATGAATGAGGGCCGCCTGTTGATAGAAACCTGCAAGCGCTTCGGCACCATTTATCAAGCCGGAACCCAGCGCCGCGGGACCGGTTCCTACAAGTTCGCCCGCCAGATGGTTCTGGAAGGGAAAATCGGCGCCTTGAAAAAAATCGAGATGCAGCTCTGGACCGGCGACGGAGTCCGCCCGGAAAAACCGAGTCCGGTTCCCGAAGGATGGGATTGGGATATGTGGCTGGGGCAGGCACCTTGGAAACCTTTCACCTGGGGTCTGGCCGGCGGCGGCTGGCACTACTTCTGGGATACGGCCGAAGGAGCCATGACCGATATGGGCTGCCACTATACCGACCAGATGCAGTGGGTGCTGGGGACTGATCACGAGATGCCCGTAGAATACACCGGACAGGGCGTTTTCCCCGATCCAAAAGAATTTATCAGCGATACTCCCCTTACTGGAGAATGGCACTGCCGCTACGCCAACGGCGTCGAAGGAGTCATGTACCAGCGCCAGGGCTTCGAAAACCGTTACATCACCTATATCGGCGAAGAAGGATGGATCCGCGTCGATGACCAGACCGATATCGTGACCTCCGCGCCGGACTCCATTGCCCGGCTCCGCACTGCTGGAGGCGCAGGCTGGGACGATGCCAGCTCCCATATCCGCAATCTCCTGGATTGCATCCGCACCCGCAAGCAGCCCGATTGCAACCCGACGGTCGCCCGCCATGCGCTGGGGATTGCCCAGGCGTGGAACCTGGCTCTTCGTCTCAATAAGAAACTCTCCTGGAATAATACCACGCAGAGGTTTGACGACGAGACCGCTAACCAAATGATGTACCGCCAGCCCAGGGCACCCTGGGTCATCTAGCCCGCAATGACGAAGTTCACGCAGAAACAAAGATAGAATAAGAAGAACGATGAAAAATAGACTCCTTAAAAGAAACGTATTTTGTGCAGCCCTGCTGGCGGCGCTTCTCTCACTGCCGGCTCTCTCCCTCAATGCCCAGACGGTGCAGGCCGATACGGTGACCTCGATCTCGCTGCCCGTCCTGGAGATGGATGAGACCCTCAAAGCCCTGGCCTCTTACGACAGTACGACAGGCAAGGCGGTCTGGGCTCAATTGGAAAACCAGTTGGGCGATCCCCAGAACCATCCGGCCCTGGAAGAAACGCTCATCCGGGTCATCAATAGCCAATCCACTCCGGATGCCCGAAGCCGCGCCTGCAAAATGCTCGCCGTCGTCGGAACCGATAAATCGACCCCCGTTCTGGGCAATCTCCTGCGATACGGCCTCAAGCAGAATATCCATGATGTGGAAATCGCCTGTTTTGCGCTGGCGGCCTCCTCGGACCCGCAAGCCGGAGAAATCCTCCGCAAAGTTCTGGCTGAATCTCTGGAAGTAAAGAGCCAGGACCCCGCCGCCCGTGTGCAGATTATTAATGCGCTGGGAACTCTGCGGGACCGCGCCTCCGTACCGGCCCTGGCACAACTTGCCATTCTGGAAAACTCGGACCCGCAAACCGCTACGGCAGCGATTCTGGCCCTGGGGCGCATCAGCAATATCGAGGCGCTCAACGCCGTCAGCGAGGCGCTTGCCCGCAACGTCGAATCCCCGAGCCTCGGGGTTCTCAATGCCGGCTATGAAGCCATTATCAGCCAGGCCGACCTGCGGCGCTCGGATACGCTCCTCTTCAATACGACCGTGTACCAGCGCATCCGCAATTCCAAAGCGATGCCCGATTATATCCGATGCTCGGCGCTTCTGGGCGAGCTCAGAGCCGATTCAGAGGCGGCCATGCAGATCATCCTCTCGGTGCTGAGAAGCGATGACGCACTTCTGAAGCCAACCGCTATCGCCGCCATTGAAAATCTGCCTCTCAAATTTGATTCCCAGCCTTTCCTGGAACTTTTCACCGGGAACCTCCTGAGCGTGGACGATAAATCGCTCCTGATTCGCTCAATCGCCGCCCGGCCCGATACCTATGCCCAGAGAATAGTTGCTCTGGGGCTGGCAAGTCCGGAGCCGCTCATTCGCCGCGCCGCCATTGAATCGGCATCGCAGGCGGTGACCTCCTCAGCCGTTTTGAAAGGCCTGGTCCAGGCGCTGGTGGAATCCCCGGATGATCAGGCGGCAGTAGCCCAGACTCTTCTGCGCCTGCCCAAAGATGACCTGGTCGATATGGGTTTAATCCAGTTGCTCCAGGAATTCCTCGGCGCTGAACCTCTTCGCGGAAACGGGCCAGAGGCTCAGGCGGCCAAAGTCACCCTGATTGACGCGCTGGGTAAACGAGGCAACCCGCTGGCCTCGGCGGCTCTGCTCCTGCAATCCTCCAGCACCGACCCGGCCACGCTCAAGAGCTCTTACCTGGCGCTGATTCGCACCGCTACGGCTGCGGACCTCCCGCGTCTGACCACCACACTGCTGGCAATCGGCGATGACACGCTGCGCAGAAGCTGCGCCGTTTATCTGGCCCAATTCATCCAGAGGATGGAAGATCAGAATTCCGCCGTCGGAGTTCTTTCCGAGACGCTCCTCAAAGGAAACCTGACCCCGGCACAAAAAGCGACCCTGGTCACGCTTCTTTCGGCATGCCCGACTCCTGAATCGCTGGATCGGATTGTCGGTCTGCAAAATGAATCGCTCCCGGCCCTCAAGGATGCCGTCGTTTCGGCTCTGGCCTCCTGGCCCGACAGCACCGTCTGGAAACCGCTCCTGAATGTCTTTGAAGCAAGCGATACCCCAGCTCACCGCTCCCAGGCCCTGCGCGCACTCCTGGAAATCCAGATGGAAGAGAACCCGAAAGCCACAGCCGATCTGGCCCTTCGTTACGCGGCCCTCTTGAAGGCCGCCAACAGTAATGAAGAGAAAAAGATGATCCTTGCTGCTCTGGCCCAGGCGGCCCATCCCGATACACTGGCATTAGCCCTGAGCCAACTCGATAACCCGGCAGTTGCAGCCGATGCCCGCGGCGCGGCCGAGCGCATTGCCGCCTCGCTCAAAACCACTCACCCTGAGGAAGCCAACAAAGCGTTGGAGATATTGAAAGCCCCAAGCGCCAACTAATGCCCGATAAATCCAGGCGCCGATGAAGCGCCTGAAATGCGAAAATCCGCAGAGACTCATTTGATTCTCTGCGGATTTTTAAATTCTGCTTTTCTCTCTTTTGGAGATTAAGACGGGGAGCCGTTCTTTTTCTCCGGCTGCGAAACCACGACCGTCTCCACCGGTTGAACGATATGCTGTTTGCCGGCCTCGATCAATTCCCAGAAATGCGGATTATCCTCCAGTATTTTATCTTCGCCCATATTGATATTGATGCTGGAGCGGAAGAAGAAATCCTTGAGCGTATTGCGGCTCAGAATCCGGTGAATCAAAACACCCAAATCATGTTTCTCGAAATAAACCCTGTAATCTCCCAAACGGAAGCGGTAAAGGGCACGGCCCTCACGCTCCAGGCGCCCGAAGCTCTCATCTGCCTGATAAACCTGATGAGGCAAGCCGCGGAATTCACCCAGAATATTCAACTGGAGATCCCTGGGCATCTTGGAAAGCTCAGAGGCAGCCACAGGAGTGAATATGATTTGAAATGGTCTCATTTGACAACTAAAAGGGCGCACAGTCATTATATACCGTGCGCCTTCAGAGTGTAGCTGAGCTTCCGAGCTCCTGCAAGCGCTAAGCGCTCGTTTTCAAGGAGCTCAAAAACTGCTCTCTTTTCTGGATTACGGGTTCCTCAAAGCTGAGGTCCTGTCCACAATCCACTTGGCATCCTTACTATCAGCGTGAGTCTCCTGAACGATACCATTCTCATTGCCCTTTTTGGCCATCGCGACAGTGCGCGAATCCTGCCACTTCTTGATCTCGGAGTGACCATCAGCAAATGCAAAACCGCAAGCGTTACCATGCTCGACAGAGGGGATATCCACCCATCTCAAGGTCGCAGTATCGCCAGATTCACGGTAGGCAGCAACCATGGCCTCTACGCCGAAATTGGCATCGTTGATCGAGTACTGATCTTCATCCACGTACACCCATGTCTTGCTGGGGCCCGGACGGGTCATGCTGCCCATCTTTCCATAGGTCAGGAAGACGCCTCCGCTGTTGCCGTTTCCTCCGAGCCAATCGCTGTGAACCGGGCTAAAATCACCGCTGCCCTCTGCTCCGGTTTCGTAAGAACCCACTGCCTGATTCATCGCGAAAGTACGAACACGCGGTCCACGAATCGTTCTGCTTTTATCGGCAGGGCATTTGAAGATTTTCGGGCTTTTTCCGATGTAATTTGCTAATTGGCAGGTCTTCGGGTCCATCAACATCATGACGTTGGTGTTATCGGTATTGCCCACGACAAAGTTCATCGTTCCGCGCACCCACTCGGTCGCAGTGGCTCCTGCATCGGTGCCGGTCGGGTTACAGGGGAGCCAGTCGTTATTATCGTTGGCGAACATCGTCGTGCCCAACATCATCTGTTTACCATTATTCATGCAGGCAGTTCCCTGCGTCTTGCTTTTAGCCTTGCCCAGAGCGGGTAAAATCATACCTGCCAAAATGGCAATAATCGCGATCACAACCAAGAGCTCGATCAGAGTAAAAGCACTCCTTACTTCATTGGATTTACTGTTTGTTATTCTCATAAATATTCCTAAATCATTTCCGCTCAGGGCGGTGATTTTTTTACAAGGACCTGAGGTTCCAAGAACCTCAGGTCCCTTTGCATTATTCGTCTAATCCGTCATTTTTTCAACACGGATTTCCTTTGGCTGGCTCTACTGAGCCACCACCAATCTGAAGTAGGACGCCTCAGCGCTCATCGGCACTTCATAGTAGTAGGTTCCTGCATCAAGCAACGGTTCACCAGCAAGAGTCCAAGCTGCACCTGAGGCTTGAGGAGATACCTCCAACACGGCTTGAGAAGAGACGGCCCAGCGCAGGACCAGCTTCCCGTCAACGACGGCAAAGGCCAGTACGGGCGGCTCAACCGGCTCGGGTGTGTCGCTCAAGCTGTAGAGGTAGAATTCACCCAGCTGCATGCTGTTGGCAACTGCTGAATCTCTCACCGTCGGGAAGAGAACCTTGTAGGAGGTATAAGACACATCGTTCTCGAAGCGGAGGATACCGGAGTTTCTGTAACGGAAAGCATCCGCTGCCAAAGCACCTTCTGCAATAAGGGTCCAATTCTCCGCAATACCGGCGCTGTTATCCAGGCTGGTGATCGGATCATCGGTCCCGTAGACCTCAACACTCGCCGGGTCGCGATCAGGAGAATCGTTGGCCGTGGTGTACATGAGCGCATTGGGGGTAATTGCCACCGTCGGGGTGATAATGAAGCCCGAACGTGCCTCACCGAAGTTCAGGTACTTGACCTTGATGTTTCCATCCGCCACTGCGAAGGGTCCTTCCTGTGCAGGATAGCTGCTGCCGGACATGAAGTTTCCAACCGCTACTGAGAAATCACCGGCAGAGAGGAAATACTCATACTCCGGAGTCATGAACTGGATGTCAGCATACTGC
>CAZSTC010000061.1:0-11619 GCA_964609795.1 uncultured Verrucomicrobiota bacterium | reverse complement strand
CAAGAGTGTCATGTTACCGATGCTGTAAATAATACCATTGCGGTATGACTTGGCCTGCCTTGGGTCAGTAATGACTTTGCCGTCCTTGTCAATCACTGGTACCTTAGACCAGAATTCCTCCCATTTTTGTGGCATGATGTGTTCAAGAGTATAAGTGTATTTTAATTCGTCGTGGTCATAGCGATTGTCTTTTTTACGGCGGTACAACTCTACCCAGAACAGGAGCAATGTGGCAGATTTATTATTGATATTCTGCAAGGCCAACTTGAAGTTATCATCGCTCATTTCGTCTAACACTAACATCGAGTCCAGACGGGATGAATCACGGATAAAATCTTTACACAGCTTATTGTAGTTTTTTGTAGTGAGGTTGCAAACGTAGCGGCGAACCACGAGTGTTTCTAGCTTGTGAAAATCAGATTTTAGTAAGGATTCGTCCTTATTGTATTTTTTGTATAAATGAAGAATATACGGGTGAAATGTGGATACGTCACACACGTTTAGGACGTGAAAAAGTCGCTTTTCGTAATCGTCGAATTCGAAGAGATCACTCTTATCAAAGACATACATCTTTTGACGATACAACTTGGCATAATCTGAAATTGTACCAGCGAATTCCCGAAGGTCATCGAAATTAAGCTGGTTAATGCGCTTTTTATAAATATTAGCAAGGTCGGTTAAGGTGTCTTTTTCGGGGTCAAAAAAGCCCTCTATGATTGCAATGGAGTGAAGCAGAATTTCAAGATTATCCCTCTTTAAACGCCCTAAGGCATGTTCCACAGCCCAAAACGCTATGGTCTGTTCATCGCTAGCAAAAACGTCTTCCCAATTGTTATTGTAAAGAGCCTCAACTTCTTTATCATTGTTATTTATGTCAAAGGCTCTTTGGAAGAGCACGTTCTTAATGATATCTGCGCAGCTAAGACGCATTCCAGCGCTGTTGATCGTGTCAAAAATGCTTTGCTCGTCATCGTCGTTGGTAAGATCAATAACAACAAGAATATGATTATCGTGATCCGTGAGGTTGTCGAACAACTCTATCCGCTTATCCATAGTAATCTTATCCACACGCTTGGTAAGGAATTTATAGCACTCTAGTACATTGCTATTGGAGTCTTCAGTGGGGAGCTCTTTTAGGGTAATTTTGTCTCTGATGACACTTTGGAAGTGTTTACGATCCACCCTGGAGTGTTCTATTTTCACAAATAATTCGCTTGAAGAAGTGCGATTTTTATAAAACAGGCAGTCTTGCAGTTTGGAATAGCATGACTCCTGTGTTCCCTTGTCAAAACTGTTGTATAAGACTCGAAGCAGAATGCTAAGAGTTGTTAGCCTCTGCTGGCCATCAATAACAAGCACCTGCTTTGTATTACCCGACGTCACCGTCATTTGTTTGAGAATGAGAGACCCCAAAAAATGGTTCTTGCCACTTTCTAACAAATCCGATATCAGCTCTTCCCAGTTAGCCTCGTTCCAAACATATGCCCGCTGAAAAAACGGGATTTTTACAGAACCTTCATTTGCAAGAAAAGTTAGCGCCCTTGCTTCTGCTTTCATGTTATTTATCTCCGAATGTCTCTTTATTACTGCTCAACATGCAGCTAAACTTGTCAATCAAAGCCATAAGTTTTTTATATGATTGGTGGAGGAGGCGGGAGTTGAACCCGCGTCTCCGAACAATTTACCGAGAGAGCTTATATGCTTAGTATATGCTTAGTCAATAGAAAATCTCAGCGCCGGAAAATGCCTTCTAACCCACACACCAGCGCCCAGCCGGCAGAAATCTTTTTCGGGACCTGCCACGCCCGCTCCAGCGGATACCTACTCCTGCTATCTGCGTTTCATCCCCCCCCCAGCAGGTGTCAGAGGCGAAACGTCACGGCAAACTTAGGCCGCGAGAGCTAATTCTTCGTTAGCATTTATTGTTTTAGTCCGATGATTAACGAGGCCAAGAATAGAATAGCATCAAAAGCGGAGAGGTTAAACAAAAGCGTAGTGGAACCTGGTTTGAATGTGCGAGAAAGCGCGTTCTGTTTATTATTTATTGAACAAGAAAGAGATCGGCGGCATAATGCCCCCGACAAGTGATGCGTTGGTGAGCAACGCGAGGATGACGACTCAACCTATATCAATATCAACGAAGATGCACTCTATAAAAATACTCAGACCGTCGACGGCTCAGGTGTCCATGTATCTGAAGAGGTGGGATAAATTGGACAATTATGTACTGCAGGAGAGCAGCCTCAGAAAACTGTTCGCTAAGACGTATCCACGAAATGTCGATATGGATGATGTTTTGATCAAGGTCTGCTCGCTGAACGATTTTTACAGCACGAACATCTTTTCCCCATTCACTGTTGCCAAGCACATAGTTGATTTGGATATCGACCTCCGCCTCGCAAATCGTGATCTGACTCTGGTGAACGATATTGCCGTGGTCAAGGTTAACGGTCAGAAGACCATTCATTTTTATTCATTTGCCACCAAGTACTGCAGCCATCATTTCCCGAAGGACTATCCGATCTATGACAGCTATGTGGAAAAGATGCTCATGCACCTCATGCGGGTGGATAGATTCTATAAGTTCAAGAGGGAGGATCTGAAGCACTATCCGGCATACCACGATGTTTTAATGGGCTTCAGACGTTTCTATGGGCTGGGAGGCTTCACACTGAAAGAGATCGATATGTACCTCTGGCAGGCGGGGAAAAAATACTTTCCCAGGCAATACTGACAGATGGACAACCGGATCAATATCGTTTCCCGAAACCGTATGAATACAAGGGGAAAAAAGAAAACCCGTCAGAGTGGAGAATGACTCCAAACGGACGGGATTATCTTATTCAAATGGTGGAGGCGGCGGGAGTTGAACCCGCGTCTCCGAACAATTTACCGGAAGTGCCTACATGCTTAGTCAAAAGAAAATCTCAGCGCCGGAAAATGCCTTCTGACCCACACACCAGCGCCCAGCCGGCAGAAATCTTTTTCGGCACCTGCCACGCCCGCTCCAGCAGATACCTACTCCTGCTATCTGCGTTTCATCCCCTCAGCAGGTGTCAGAGGCGAAACGTCACGGCAAACTAGGCCGCGAGAGCTAATTCTTCGTTAGCATTTATTGTTTTAGTCCGATGATTAACGAGGCCAACGAACTATCCTCGGCATGCCACCGCCGACGCGTTCTCCGGATCGAAACCAGTACGCCCCCAGCAAAGTAGCCGAGAGTACAATAGCACCAAAAGCGCAGAGGTCAAACAAAAGCGTTGGAGCAAGCGGGTATAAAAGTGTGTGGAAGTACGTTTTTTATGTTTTTTTATTGAATAGGAAAAAGAACGTTGGCATAGTACTTCGACAAGTGGTGCGTGGGAGAGCAACGCAAGGATGCAAGGCAAGGGACCACGGCTATTTAAGTAAACGACGGAACCCCGCCTCTGGCCGGGCCGTGAAAAAAAATGATTAACACACGACGCAAGTCGCAAGAAAAATTATGAGTAACCTGGACGATTCGGGATTGGACCTGGAAAAACTATTTTTACCAGCATGGGCGCAACAATCCGCAGATGTAAATAAGTACGCCGATTTTTCGGGATATGCCGACAACGATAAATTTGGCGGCAGGGGAGTAAGGAGGCGCAGTGCGCCTTTTGGCGAGAGGTCTCCTCGGCCCGCAGGAGGCAGAGAGCGCAGCGGCGGCAGCAGATGGGGAGCCGGCCGCCCCGATCGTCCTGAGCGCAAAGAAGGCGGAGCAAGCCGCCCTGATCGTCCGTTCCGGTCGTCTCCTCAAGGTTCCGAAGGCGGTAGAGGCCGCGGTGAAGGAGCCGGCGGAGGCCGCAGACCGCGTCCCGGTGGCGGAGGTGCCAGCGGAGGCGGCGGGCGTAGAGATTTCCGTGGACCGCGTCGCGATGAACCGCGCAGACCGTTGCCGCCCCTGCCCGAGGTAGATGTGCAGCTCGTTCCGGAGCCGATCGTCGTAGAGACGCTTGCCAAGCAGATTCGTCAATCCGGGCGCGCCTATCCTCTTTTCGAGATTGCGCATATTATCCTGAAGCGCCCCGAGCGCCTAGAAGTGGCGTACACAGTCATCAAAAAGGGAAATCAGGTGGCTCAGCCGCTCTTCTTCTGTTCCATGGACCGCACCCTCTGGTTTTCAGAGGAGGAGGCGATGGAGCATGTCCTCAAGAATCATTTCGCCAATTTCTATGAGACGCAGAAGGTCCCCATTGATGGTCCCAAAGGAACCTATACTTTCGTGGCGCAATGCGGGATGAGCGGAGAAGTCCTGGGACCTCCGAACCTGCATGATTATCAGAACAAGATTTGCAAGATTCATTCCGAGAAGTTTCCGCATCTTCCCTTTGACGTTTATAAGTCACGGATCAAGATCGTGCGCGATGAGGCAGTGATCGAAAAATGGAAAGAAGAGATGAGCTTCACTCTTCACTACAACTGCCTGCAGGTGCCCGAGCCGCTGGAACTGCAGGATATGAGCTCGCTGCGCGAGCATTTCCGCCAGACTCATCTGGCGAGCGTGGTTCAGAGCGTGGAGACGGTGACCTTGTCGCTGAACGATGTGCGCAAGCAGCCCAACCATCTGATCTCCGTGCTGTACCGCCGGTTGTTGGAAGAGCAGAAGCGTTTCCCGCTCAAGCTGGTCATGGTACTGAGCCAGAAATTTGCCGCTCATACGCTGCAATTCTTCAAGGTGAATAAGTCGGTGACGCATGTTTGTGTCTCTCGTCCGCATTACCTGGATATGGATACCACTTCAGTATCTGAGAATGTGAAGAACATTATGGGGTACGTGGTGGCGCATCCGGGATGCAAGCGTGCAGATATTTATAAGGCGTTAGTACCGGGATATACGGAAGCGACGGCAGCAAGTCCGCAAAGTGCCGAGGCCGCAGCAGCGGCGGCGGCAGTAAGAGCAACGCCTCCGGTGCCGGCCCCTGCAGAGACTGTAGAGGCTCCTGTGGAGGGCGCGGTTCAGAGCGCTGAAACGACTCCGGCCCCTGTGGCGGAAAGCGTGAAACAGGAACCGGCAGCGCCTGCTTTGCCGCCGGAAGTGCTCTCAGTACTGGCGAATTTGAATGCGGATTTGCATTGGCTGATCCAGTGCGGTCACGTTATCGAATACTATAAGGGCAATATAGAGGCGGCTCCGAAGAAGATTATGCCCCCAACTGCAAAGCCTAAAGCCAAGAAGAAGGAAACCAAGGCTGAAGGCAAGCCCGCAGAACCTAAGAAAGCGACGACTCCGGCTGGGACAGAAGCTCCTGCAGCTGAAGCTGAAGTGAAAGCAGAAGAGTCTCCGGCGGAAGTAGCGCCCGAGGTCTCGGCCCCGGTTGAAGAAAAAACTGAGGCGGCTCCTGAAGAAACTTCGGCTCCGGTCGAGGAAGCTGAAGAGAGTCCGAGCCCGGAAACTGATACGGCCAAGGATCCTCAATAACAGGTTCTAAATTATCCTGATATAAAACAGGAAAGCTCAAAAAACAACAGGTTTAATGCCTGTTGTTTTTTTTGGCACAGATGCCGCCGATATCGCAATTTTGGGAAGGTCCCAAAAATAAAAAAACAAATAAATGAAGCGATCGTGTGAGGTGCGAGGGTGATTCAGAATCCGCAAAAATTCTTAGTTTTAAGGGATTAGCGGCATTGAGGAGGTCGGCTTGTGAATAATATGTGAATAAGTGTGAATATATTCTTCTGGTCAGAGGCGCTTGGAGGGGTTAGAGTGTTTCCCGGTAAGCGGACGACTGCTCGGCAATAGAATATTTTTTGAAAGGATTGCCGGCGGTTCACTTTGTCTCAACCTATTTAATTTCAAGAACTTATATTTACGACAGATTTTTCGTGTCGTGCGGGGAAAAAGCCCGTAAGGTAGTGATGACCTGTTTGTTTTGAAAGAATGGAAGAGCGAGTGATCTGTAAAAAGTCGAATCGTGAATAACCTTGAACTTTTGTATAACTTTAAAGACTGTATGCTGGCAAAACAACTGTGGGAGAGGGCTTGCGAAAGACTGAGGGAGGTCTTTAATGCGGAAATCTTCCGACTTTGGATTGGAAGGCTGAGGGTGTTGGAATATCAGAGCAACACACTGACCTTAGGCGTCTGGGATGAGTTTTCCCAGATATGGCTTCAGACGAACTATGTGGGCGTGATTGAAGAGAGCCTATGTACTCTTACGGGCGAATCGATAACGGTGCAGCTTTCGGTGGTTCCTTTTCCGGAGGAGAAAGGCAATTCAGAGACAGCGACTGTTGCGGAGGAACCGCCTGCTGAAGAAGATGTAAAAGGGGAGAATCCTGCTTCAAATTCCAGTGCTCTGCCGCCGGTGCCGCCGACGGTCTATAATCCCAAGGCTAGCTCCGAAAATCAGCCCAGTCTGAATTCCAAATATACTTTTGATACGTTCGTCGTCGGGACAAACAGCAACCTGGCCCATGCATCGGCACAAGCTGTGGCACATGAGCCCGGGAGGAGCTACAATCCTCTTTTTATTTACGGAGGCGTGGGACTGGGCAAGACGCATCTGCTTCACGCGATCGGCAACTATGTCCTCAAGCATAAACAGGGGATGAAGGTGGTTTACGTATCGCTGGAGAAATTCATGAATGAGTACATTGAGGCGATTCGGGATAAACGCTGCGACCGTTTTCGCAAAAGGTACCGCAATGTGGATGTGCTCCTTATTGACGATATTCAGTTTTTGACAGATAAAGAGGGCTTGCAGGAGGAGTTTTATCATACGTTCAACTCGCTGCATGATATCAAGAAGCAGATAGTCATGACCTCAGACCGGCCAGTGGGGGAGATTAAAGCGCTTGAGGCGCGTCTGGTTTCGCGGTTCAGCTGGGGACTTGTGGCGGATTTACAGCCACCCAACGTGGAGGTTCGTATGGCGATTTTAAAGCAAAAGGCAGCGGCGATGGGAGTAGAGGTGCCCGGGGAGATCGTGAGTTTCCTGGCTCAAAAAATTAGGGCAAATGTCCGCGAGTTGGAGGGAGCCCTGATCCGGCTCAGCTCCTATATTAATCTGACGAAAGCCTCCTGGAGTATCGAAACAGCGCAGCTGGTTTTGCAGGAGCTCTTGAGCCGCCAGAATATACAGGCGCCGACAATTGATGCGATTCAAAGAGAGGTTGCTCGTTTCTTTGATATCCGGACAACGGATATTACGGGCAAGCGCAGGCCTGGCAACATCGCTTTTCCGCGCCAGGTAGCCATGTATTTAAGCCGGCAATTGACGGACCACTCTCTGACGGCCATCGGGCAGGCTTTCGGCGGCAGAGACCACGGGACCGTGATTCACGCGTGCAAGGTGGTTCAAGACCGCATGGAAGTTGAAGAAGGAGTACGGCAGAACGTGCTCCAGCTTGAAAGTATATTCAATTCCTGAGTAAGGCGGAGTCGCGGGTGAAAGAGTGGCCTAGTGCAATAGAGATCCAGCCTTTGAGGGGGCTTAAGGAAATCCGGCTGACGATTCCCGGTTCCAAGAGCATTACCAACCGCGCGCTCATTCTTGCCGCGTTGGCTCACGGGGAAGTTATTCTGCGAGGGGCGCTCTGGAGCGAAGATACGCGGGTCATGGTGGAAGCCATGCAGAAAATGGGACTTAATCTGAGCGTGATGCAGGACCCGGAAGAGAGCTCCAATAGAATTTTCAGGGTACAAGGCTTGGGAGACCGGAGACCTTTAGGAGGGAGTTTTTCGCATCCGATGGAGATTTATATCGCCAACTCGGGAACTTCGTCTCGATTTCTGATGGCCTTCCTTTGTGCCGCGGCAGGAGGATGGTATCGGCTTAACGGGACAGAGCGGATGCGGGAGCGTCCCCAAAAGGAGCTTTTTCTGGCATTGCGGCAGTTGGGGTATACGGTTACTGCGGAAAGAGAAGGTTTTCTGCCGGCGGTGATCGGTTCGGATCATCCTGTAACGGGCGGCCGCTGCACCATATCCCAGCAAGAGAGCTCTCAATTCGCCTCGGCTCTAATGTTGTGCGCAGATCGAGGGAATTGGCAGGTCGAAATTTCAGGAGGAGAAGCCGGATATCTTCGGATGACACGGGAGCTGCTTTCTGTTTTTCCCCGAAACGGAGGATGTTTTGACGTTGAGCCAGATGCTTCCAGCGGCAGCTATTTTTACGGGGCCAATGTTTGGGCAGATGGGTATCCCGAGAATAAACCGGTGTCTGTGTTGCACTGGCCCAGCTCAGGATGGCAGCCCGATGAGGCTTTTCCCCGTTTTATGCCTTTACCGCCCACGGTCTCGAGGGAAAGGGATTTGGGCGACAGCATCATGACGGGTATCGTATTGGCCACCCAGGCAGAGTCGACAGTGACTTTCACGGACCTGGGTAGGCTCAGGGTTCAGGAGTGTGAGAGGGTACAGGCTTTACGAACTGAATTAGGACGCTGCGGTGCCCGGGTTGAAGAGGAAGGGGATACGTTAAGGGTTTACCCATCCCGGCTTCACGGGGCAGAGATTGAGACCTATAACGACCACCGGATGGCGTTTTGTTTTTCGCTCCTGGGTCTGGGAGTGCCGGGTATCGTGATCAAGAACCCGAAATGCGTGGAGAAGAGTTTCCCCTCCTTTTTTGAAAAGCTTGAGCAGCTTAGGGCGCATTAAAATCCTGCGTCTCGAAAATAGAAGCTTTGGATGCGGACATGTAGCCCAGGAGAGAGACCAGAGTTCTTTTCATATCTGTACGGTCCACAATGAGGTCGATAAATCCATGCTGCATGAGAAATTCTGAGGTTTGAAAACCGGGAGGGAGGTCTGCATGGGTTGTATCGCGGATGACGCGTGGACCTGCAAAGCCGATCATAGCGTGAGGCTCAGCCAGGATGACGTCGCCCAGGGAGGCAAAGCTGGCGGTCACACCGCCGGTTGTCGGATCGGTCAGAACACTGATAAAGGGGAGATTTGCCTGCGAGTGGAAGGCGAGAGCAGCGCTGGTTTTGGCCATTTGCATTAGGCTGAATACACCTTCATACATTCGGGCTCCACCGCTGGCTGAAAATATAATGACGGGCAGGCTGCGGTCGGTGGCTTCTTCGACCAGACGAGTGATTTTTTCGCCTACGACGCTCCCCATGGAGCCGCCCAGGAATTTAAAATCCATGACTCCCAGAGCGACTCTGTATTCCCCAATTTTGCCGATTCCGGTGATGATGGCGTCCCGCAGGTTGGTTGCCTTCTCATGTTGCTGAAGTTTCTCGGGGTAGCTGCTGGGGCCGCTGAAGGAGAGAATATCGACGCTTCGCAAATCGGCATCCATTTCCTCAAAAGAACAGGTTTCTACCAGAGAATTGATGCGTTCGCGTGCACTGTAGGGGAAGTGGTAGGCGCAGTGCATACAAACCTTGAGATTGTCATCCAGGTACTTATCGTAGAGGAGCTCACTGCACTTGGGGCACTTGGTCCAGAGACCTTGAGGGATATCCAGGCGAGGAGCGCCAATCGGGGGGACTTTTGAAGTGCGAGGAATAATCGGAGAATCGGCTAAAGGCGTAATTGCCGGTTCGACACTTTCAACACCGGAAACTTTGCGGGTTTTTACACTTTTTTTCATATTCTATTCCTCTGTCCCAAAGGACGGCGCATTGTACCAAAGGGGGAAAATTAATACAACAGGGATGTATTTCGCGCATTTTTGGGGGATTTTGGGGAAGAGTGTCAAATCGGTACTTGCATATTTTGAAGTGACGGAGTAATCTGAAGGGCCTTTTGGGGCAGGTGGAGTCTCTTTAAGAGATAACTTGTTCTGCAAGTAGAAGTAATAAGATATGGTAAGAATTCGTTTGAAACGCATGGGGGCGAAGAATCAGCCTGCCTATCGTGTAGTGGTGGTGGATGGCCGCAGTCCTCGTGATGGAAAGTTCATTGAAGAGGTTGGATATTATGAGCCGCTGAAGAAGGGTGATAATGCCAAACTCAAGCTTGACCGCTTGGATTACTGGATCAAATGTGGGGCTCAGCCTACGATAACCGTAGCCAGCATGATAGCCAGAGAGCGTTCTTCACAGGCTGTTTAAGAGTTTTGTATGCAAGAGTTTCTTGAATATGTTCTCAAGAACCTTGTTGAAGAGCCGGAAGATGTCGACATCAAACCGGTGGAGCGCAATGGGGTTACCGTTTATCAATTGAGAGTCAGCCCGGTTGATACGGCCAGGGTAATAGGACGCAAGGGTAGCACCATCAATGCGATCCGTGCATTGCTTGTTGCAGGCAGTGCAAAACAGGGTAAGCGAAGCGTGCTGGAGTTGATCGAAGAGGTCAATGGCCCTGAATTTGAAGATGATACGACCGAGAGAGAGGTCTAAAACAGCTCTCGTTGAAAGGTACGTGGAATTTTTTGGGAGTGGATGGGGTGCATGAAAATAGATGTACTCACATTATTTCCGAAGATGTTTAACGGACCGCTGGATGAAAGCATAGTCCAGCGAGCTCGTGAGAATGGGTTGATTGAACTGAAAATCCATAACTTGCGGGCGTATACTCACGATTTACACCAAACGGTGGATGACAGGCCCTTTGGGGGAGGAGCCGGGATGTTGCTTAAGCCCGAGCCGCTCTTTGAAGCCTTGGAAGCGTTAACGAATGAAGAGAGTCATGTTATTTTTTTGACTCCTTCAGGCAGAAAGTTTAACCAGGCAATAGCCCGGGAGCTTTCGAGCCGAGAGCATATTGTACTGGTATGCGGAAGTTACGAAGGTTTTGATGAACGAGTCCTCCAGGTCTGGGCGAATGAGGAGCTCTCTATTGGAGACTATGTGCTTACCAATGGGGCTCTGCCGGCTATGGTCATGATTGACGTAGTGACCAGGCTGCTGCCGGGTGCTCTGGGTAAAGATGAAAGCTCTTATGAAGAGTCTTTCAGCACAAACTGCCTGGAATATCCTCACTATACGAGGCCAGCGGTATTTCGTGGGATGAAGGTGCCGGACGTTTTGCTTTCGGGGCACCATGCTCGCATCGCTCAGTGGCGTAGCGAGCAATCTGTGTCAAAAACGGCTGCAGTGCGGCCGGATTTGTTAGAAAAGAGCGGGGAGCAGGAAGCTTCCAGCTCGTGTTAAATTGGTATAAGTTTATGAATCAGGCATTATTAGATAAGATCGAGTCCGCCTACACCAGGAAGGACCCAGTAGCCTTCTCAGTAGGCGATACGGTGAATGTGCATACCAAAGTGGTCGAAGGCCAGAAGGAGCGCATCCAGGTTTTTACCGGTGTTGTGATTGGCCGTCGCGGGCACGGTTTGAATGAAACCTTCACCGTTCGTCGTATCAGCTACGGAGAGGGAGTGGAGCGTGTTTTCCCTGTCCATTCACCGCGTATTGAAAAAGTGGTGGTAGAGCGCCATGGTCAAGTTCGCAGAGCCAAATTGACCTATCTGCGCGGCCGTATCGGAAAGAGTGCATTGGCGGTTAAAGAAAAAGATCCGCATCTTTCCCGCAAGAAGAGCTAAGCTCAGGCCTGGGGCTGTAGAAAAGATTTTAACTGTTTTAACGAGCGAGGGTAGACAACTATCCTCGCTGTTTTTTGGTATGACAGGCATGTCATAGGGCTTGGGTGAAAGTCCCAAGAGGCGTAGTTACCGACGAACTCGATAGCGACTCTCA